>CALZJD010000001.1 GCA_945787795.1 Thermodesulfovibrionia bacterium
GGTTGTCCAGGCAAATACATCAGATAAGTTGCTTACCAGATTTAAATTAATTATTACTATAATAATTAAGCACTTATATAGCATCACCAGATTCTTTCTTACACATATTCATACAAATGTTTATTTATAAATCGTAATCTTTTACTATTAAGAATATTTGAAAATAGTTAGATAAAAATGTGACGTAAATTACACATATAAGATAATTATTTTAATTATAGTGCGTTAAGCCTTTGCATGTAAAGACAACACTTAGAAATTCAACACTTTTAAAACTATTTCACATGTTATTAATAACTGCTTTAAATTTTCCAGCCTTTGTCCGTTGAATGGATTTAACAATATCAATTTTTACATTAACCTTACCAATATAATTACAAAAACTTTTAATAAGTAAATATTCTATATCGTTATTCCATTTCTTGCCAGGAACAACTTTAATAGTGAAGTTATCTAAATTGTCTTGTATTATCTGAGCTTCTGAAATTGAAAATTCTCCTTTAAAAACTGGATCCAATCTGCCAATTCGCCTACCGTCCTTTAGAATTATCAAATCATCATTACGGCCTTCAACTGATTCTAGTATCAAAAACTCTGATCCGCATTTACAATGCTTATCAGATATCTTAGCACTGTCACCAATTTTGTAACGTATTAATGGTTGCGCAAGATTTATAAAACCCGTGCAGATAATTTCACCAATCTCTCCTTCAGGGACAGGTTTTCCATTTGAATCTGTAAGTTCAATATACCCGACATCTGGCGATATGTGCAATTTCCTTTCTGAGCATTCACCGGCTTGAATACACCACTCTGTGCATCCATATGTGTCAACCACCCGACAATTAAACATTTTACTGACCAGTTCATGTTGATAAGTCATTAAAGGTTCTGCATTACTGATAGCTACAGAAAATTTCAAATCGTTTACGCCTAAGTTTTCGGCAAACAATGCCAATGAATAAAGTGATGAAGCATATCCAAAGATATAATCGAGACGACGTTTTCTCAATTCATCTAAATAGAATTCAGCATAATCGTGAGACAAATGATAAGAAGACATATATAATTGATTTAAGCCGGAATTCCACACCCAGAATGGAGGTCTGGACTGTTCTTGAGCAACAACCAGCTTACCCCCGATCATGGCCCAACTAGAATCTTTCGATACCCCGTAAGGCAATCTCCAGCGCGCTTCAGTGTAAGCATATGCAAGTCCGTCAGTTTTTTTATCACGATAAACACAGAGGGGACTTCCAGTTGTACCACTTGTATAAACTTTATTCAGCGTTCTCAAGTTGCATCGTTCATCGACAAATCTTTCAGGATTACTCTTGATCTCCGATTTGTCTAATATAGGCAAAGCAGAAAGGTCTTTCCTTGAACGGACATCTTCAGGTTTCAATTTGAGACTTTGAAAAAGCTCTCGATAATACGGGACATGGTTGGCTGCTATATGTATTAAATCTCTGATACATTGATCTTGATATTTTTCATATGTTACAGTTGCCCAGCTTTGACGTTTAATGATCTCCGGCAATTCTTCAATAAAATATTTATTCAGGTATCTCCTCTTATATAACTTCCGCCCATAGCAAGAAGCAATTATATTCTTAATTACAGGCGGAGAAGAATAATATATATTTTTTTTCATTAAACAACTATAGACCTAATACATTAGGACCTCTTGAGTTGTGACAACATCTTATATCTGAATTTATACCATAGATCACGTCCTAAAACACGTTTCAAGGCTGATTTAATACGATCCTCAGTGAGCAGTTTTGCTATAGTTTGCCATTCCATATCCACTATCCCCTTAAACATTCTTATATTATCATTTCTTCGAATGCCGATTCTTCCATAAACCGCCGGATATTTAATATTATAACGGTTAAGTTTTAGATCTGAAGTGCATACAGTCCGATATCCCGATTCAAACGCCAAATTAATTATATGCTGTTCCCCAAAGCCAAAAGGAATTGAAAAAGAGAAAACACGGCATCCAAGGTGATCTTCCAATACTCGTTTGGATTTTATCAATTCTTCTTCTGTCTGATCCTTTGTTAAATCCAGCAGACAACGATGAGAACAACTGTGCGAACCGATCTCCATGCCATACTTTTGCATTTCACTGAGCTGACTCCAGCTTAAATAACCTTTTTTCCCCACAAAATCCGTTATCACATAAAAAGTAGCTTTAATTTTTCTTTCAATCATGGCAGGAAAAGCAACGGTATAATCACTAATCTGTCCATCATCAAATGTAATAACAATTTTATTAGAATTATTACATTGTTTATTGAATAAACCAACATCCTGAATCGTTGATGTAATAAAATTATTTATGGTTAAGTAATTAAGATGTGAACAGAAGTCGCTAATTTTTATATAATAAGGACGGTCTCCTATGGGGAAAGACTGGATAGAAAAAAAATCGGGGACGATCTGATGATAAACTAATATCGGAAATTTTCCATTCATTTTTTTTGAATAAGCGAAAAATTAACTGATTATATTTATAACTTAAATGGCAAGATAATTATTTACGATTTTTTAATCGCCTAAGTTTCTTTTTCCAATATTCATAACTCGTTGACAAAAAAGGCTTCAAATCATCAAGGGCAAAAACAGCGCATGACCTTGGTCCTTTCAGGCTCTGCACCCACTGTGACAATGACAGAAGGCTGTTGCGCCGGTAATACCGGAAAGCAGCATAATCGCGCTTAATACTGATCCACTTCACCCCTGTTTGATATTTACTGTTCTGCTCAACCTGCTTTCCCGTAACTCCCGCGTAAGCCATATAGGCCAGATCAACACCACACTTTTCCCCAAGCATATCCCACAGACCAAACCGTACGTTGAACTCGATCAGCTTGTATTTGCCATCCCTAGGGTCCTTTTTGAACTCAATCCCTCCCAGGCCTTTGTATCCTATATTTTTTACCATTTCTATTGACATATCAATCAATTCCCTGTCATATAAGCTCTTGACGAAACTCGCGCTGCCGTAATGAATAGGGAATAAACGGATCTTCTGCCCAGCAAAAACTCCAATCGGCTGGGCGTCTTCATCGCAGTAAACGCAAACATAATAAAGCTGGTCATCATCACCGGGTATTATCTCCTGAATAACCATGCCTTTGTTAATTGCTGCAATGCGGTTATAATAAGACAAAAGCTCATCTTTAGAATGTGCAACCACCACCTTATTATTATTACCTATGACCTTATACATTTCAGGAGTCTGCCAGTTGGGGGAGAGCGATGGCTTTAAGATAACCGGATATTGGAAGTCGGATGAAACGGCTTCAACATCAAGGCCATTTTCAGGGAAAGCCGTTTTGGGAGCTGGTATGTTATATTTTTGTGCAATGGCATCCAGGCCGTCTTTACTTACAAGAAGACGTACCAATTTATCATCCGGCAGCAAACAGTGATAATATGGAGACAACTTTTCTCTGTGCCGTGAAAAAGCAAGAACCATTGAGTCACCTGTTGGATATAACACGGCTTTTTTATCAAACCCTTTTCCTAGTTCTATAAAAAACCGTATGAATTCATCCTCGGATTTTTTTATATCAGGACAGATCAATGGAGTGCAATATTTAGACTGCATCCCCACCTTGTGAGGATCAGAGTCAACGGCATAAACAGGAATTCCCTTCCTGCCGAGACTTCGTACAATTCCCAGACCGGAGTACGACATATAAGTTACAACTGCCGGAGTGTTCTTATTAGTGTTCATATCATATCTTCTTTTCTGCTTTTAACTTCACGTGCCACTTCTGTCAATGTCTTACTCCTCCAATTTTTTGAGTGTGTGTATCTGAAGAGATGCTCCAGTCGTCCGAAGTATTCAATATGAGCATCTTTATTGAGTACTGTAGTGCTTGTCCCGGGAGTTAACTCGTTTGAATGGATCACCATAACTGCCGGCGCGCCGATCTTCTCTGTACGTTTACATACAGTAACAAGCTCTTCACCGGTAGCCATAGTGGGACGGAATCTTAAAATTTCTATCATCTTTAATTTATAAAACAACCGCTGTACTCGAAGCGGCTGCTTTAAAAATAATTTAAAAAGGCCAATGGTAAAATAACGGCGAAACACACTGGTAAGCGGCACCTCCACTACACCGCTTTCGCCTTGCCGGCACACACTATGGTCGTCTAATATGTATGGCGATCGCGGCGCATGCAGACATAAGTAATTATTTTTTATCTTTTCAAGGGGGCCTAAACTCGAATCAGCTTCAATGCCGAGTTCAGCAAGAATCGCCACCTGTGATGGTGTTAAGTCCAGGAATCCTGCCCTGTATGAGGTAGGCTGTTTTCCAATTGCGAGGGTTACACAATCAATAAGTCGCATAATTTTATCACGGAGTTTCTCAGGATCTACATCACTCGGACGCAAGGTGTAATTACCAAGTTCACCATCTGCTATTGGCGGCACCTCTTCAGGATGCAGGTGTGCCCCAAACTCTGATTTCCCGGCACATGAGCGGGCAAAATCAATACACGCTGCCTCCCTTGCCGCTGAATATGTCAGCAGGTATGTGGGTCGTACTCCAAAACGACTGCACATTTCCTGAAAATATTCAAATCCCTTTAATGACTGATATGAAACACTTTGTCCGGTAACTCGAGGGTCATCCGGTTCCACTGATACAGTGACCACAAGCTGTCTTGCCCATGAGTTTCCAGCCATATTATTCTTCTGCAGAGCGACCGCTACGCCCGGCGAGCATTTTCCCCAAATTGTTTGACACCCGGTGCCCCAGCTGCCAGATGTCTTTGAGCGAATTAACATGACACATTTGCCGATAGAATGCTTTCAATCGGTTATCCTGGGCATAAGAGAATTCTTTTGTCAACTCGGCATGTCTCTTCTCTATCTCTTCTTTGGTCATATCAGCCAGAGCCACAGTGGCCTTGTCCGTCAACAATTTGTCAAAACTGAGTGATATCCCTTTCTCCCTGAATTCATCATAAATTTTACTGCCGGGTAAGGGAATGAATATCTTCCATATCGTCCGCTCAGCACTGAGTTCTTTGGCAAACCTGTAACTCTCCTCAATATCAGCGCGATTCTCAACAATCGCACCAAGCATGAAATATGCGATAACCCGTATTCCTGCATGCTTTGTTGCTTGTACAGCACGTCTGGTGTCATTCACAGTATGCCCTTTGCCGTAGTACCTGAGTACATGGTCACGCCCTGACTCCACTCCATAGCAGAGCGCAAAACAGCCCGCCCGCTTCATTCGACCAAGCAACTCCATATCCACTCTATCGGGACGCGCATTAGCGATCCATTTGAAACTCAGACGACGCTGCATGACCTCGTCACAGAAATCGAGCACCCATTCCCTGTTAATTGTAAACGTGCTGTCTCGGAAAAAAATCCCCTCGGCTCCTTGCTGCAATAATTCCTCAACTTCTTCGACCACACCCTTTACGGATTGATGAACATACTTGCCGGGAATTCCGCAAAAACGACAGCTGAACGGACACCCTCTTGCAGTTACTATAGATGCACAGGTAAAACCATATTGGTGTGTAAAACTACCTTTGTCTAAATAGTAATCAAGACCATAAAAGTCATGAGGCCGAGGCAGAACATTTATATCTGTGATACGTTCACGTTTTGGTCCAATTCCGATTCGATCTCTTTCCCGCCACGCTAGTCCGTCCAAACCTTTTACGTCTTTGTTCGTCTGAATTCTCTCACATAATTCGGCCATCGTCCTTTCACCCTCACCAATCACAACGTAGTCAAATGCAGGATATTGATGGAGGGTTAACTCCGGCTCTACCGTGACATGGTAGCCGCCTGCAACAATTTTTGCACTCCTTACGATTTTTTTTGCCTGTAATGCCAGAGAACCTGCCTGGTCTATACTTGGAGATAGGGCCGTAAAACCAATGATATCGGGTCGTGACTCAATAAGGAGTTCTTCCCATCTTTCATGCTGCGTGGGGACCTGAAGGTCAAGTATGTTGACTTCATGACCCTGAGCATCCACATAAGCAGCCACATAGCCGAGACTGAGCGGCGGGTAAGATCCCATAATCGGCTGGACTAATGTAATCCTCATATTTTATTCTTAAAAAAGTATCTTATGGTGTTTCAAGGCAGGATCAGAGAATAAAGACACTGCATTGTCGTTACACATCTTCCAATAATTTTTTCAGATCATCTTTAGATTTAATAATTTCAGGAGGTTTAAAAACCGATTTAAGTGTATTATTAAATACATCAAGGATATAAAAAGGAACGAAAGTCGCTATTTTCATAAAATATGTTTTCAATTGGAACCTTATAGAATAAGACCTCTTGAATATCTTTCTCGCATCTTTCATATGTCCCCCTCTCAAATAAAAATATCCTAAGGAGTAAAGTCGGTGCGACAAGATATTCTTGAGCAGATCTTCAAGCTCTGAATTCCCTTCCGCCATTTTCAAATGTTTCTCGATGACTCCATTAGAACGTTTTATAGTAGTTTCAACTTTCTTACTTCTTCCCTGAGACTGCTCCCGGTACAGTGAAAGCACCTCATCCAGAAAAACAATTTTATATTTCATCGCAATCCTTAACCACATGTCATGGTCTTCAATAAGTTCAAGAGACTCATCAAATAACCCTACATCATCAAAACATTTCTTTCTTGCAATTACAGACTGATTCGGAATCATATTCCTCTTTAATAATTCTTTATAAATCCAACCCTCCGATCGTTTCCTTCTATACTTTTCAGGAAGTACCCAGATCCCGTCATCATCAAACTTCCTTGCATCGGTGTAAACCAATCCCACTTCAGACGATTGTGTTTTAAAATAGGCAATCTGTTTCTCAAGTTTTTGAGGAAGCCACAAATCATCAGCGTCAATAAAAGCAATGTATTCTCCGGCAGCAGCCCTTATTCCAACGTTTCTCGCACTCCCGGGACCGCTGTTTTCCTTTAGAATGAGCCTTATTTTTTCAGGGTGCTTACCGCAATACTGCTTTATTATAGAAACAGTTTGGTCCGTGGAGCCATCATCAACTACAATTACCTCAAAATCAGAATATGTCTGTGTTAAAACTGAATCCAGTGTTTTGTCTATAAATTTACAGACATTATATGTTGGAATGATTACACTAACTTCAATCATTGACTGCCTCTTATTGCATTTTCACGATCCAGGATTTTACGGATATTCCTGGCCTTTCTGGCTTTAGAAAGATCAATTTTCCACTGGATAATTGCCTGGGGAGTGATTAACCTGTAAATAGTTCTCAACTTTTCAATAACCACAGGCCTGTAAAGGAATACCAGGGTTTTCAGGCTCGTGGTACCGGTTGCAACAGAAGCGCTGTTTTTGATTTCAACTCCCCAGCTATTCTTATGGTAAGTTACACCTCCGAGGAAGTCATATTCTTCACATTTATTGTTAATACAATACTGTAATATATATGTCCTAAGAATATTTCCTACACCTTTCTTTTCCCAGTCTTTGTCATAGCCTTCCTGCAGGATAAACAATTTTTTATTATAGAGAAACCCATATTCATGGGCCCTGTAAACATTGTCAACCTTCAGTGAAAAAATTAGTAGCCAGTTGTTTTCAATAAAGTGGTTGGATAATATCCGGTAAAAATCTCTCCGTTCCGGACAACTGAAGGTGCCCAGTCTCCCTTCTGCCTGCCATCTTTGCTGATGTGACTCCATTAAAGATTTTAAAACCGAGGGCATATCTTCTTTTTGAGAACAAACTTCAAACTCAACTTTATGATTTTCATTAAGCCTGCGGGGAAGAGATCGCAATTTTGTCCTCATTCTCGGTTTTAGGCTCGTGATATAGTCATCGAATATATCAGGCAGCTTAATAAACGAACATCCATGAGAAGTTTCCTGTGATAACCATTTTCGTTCTCTGATTAGCTTTCTCATTACCGGAAGATATGGAGACACATCAGGGACTTCATAATAGAAGAATATATCCCAATCCTTCCTTCTCTCATTGAGAATTTGTACCAGACCGATGCAAATATCTTCTTCCAAACCCTTCTCAGATATTATGTCCAGGTACTCGGACTCCTTAATGTTCATCTTGAGTCCCCAGAAATAAATGGCTTTATACTTAAATATATGGCCTAACTTGAGAACATTCAAAACTAATGGAGCTATGCCGACCAGTTTTTCACGCCTGTCGCGAAAAACTATGATATACGGATCTTCAGTTGTCCTGTATGCCTGCCACCAAGCATCCAGCCACTCCCATGTCAGAAATACAGAATTGCTCTCACTTCTACTCAAAAGTGAATTCCACTCATCTCTCAGATTCAGGAACCCTTGATATTCTTTTATGATTTCATGTTTCAAATTAAAGTTGACCTTATACCTTAATGGGGTTTAATTCTTAATTTCCCCTTCATATTCCCACAGATTGCTCCGGTAATTTGAACGATGGTATACAGTGGTGCAACAACACGCAACTTTGTCTCTTTACCGATGATGAGTTTTATCAAGCGAAAGAAAAATCCAGCCAAATGAATAATGGAATCCCTTAATTTGCGGATAATATACCATTTATATCGCGGTTTAATTTCAGGCAACATTCGGGAACGCCTATACCCGTCATAAGCGTATTTAATATGGACAGTAAAGAATTCTTTTATACTCCCTCTTGCCACATGATAAATGAGCGCTTCTTTCTGATAAACCGTTTTATAGCCCGACTCTTTCTCCATTCGCACATGAAATTCAGCGTCAGCTCCAGAAGTAAATTGATTGTCATCATACCCTCCCGCATCAACAAATGCCTTGCGAAGAAATACATTATTCCCGCCGCCCCATGGCACATAAGGATTAACTCCAATATGACGTTCGATACTGCCAAATGTGTCTTTTGAGGCGTAATATCTCTGTGCAAGAGTGTTACCCTGCTCAACCATCGTCTTTCCGACAACACACCCGATATTATTCGATGTAAAACCTGTCATAAGGTTCTTCAACCACTGAGGGGTAGCAAAACAGTCAGCATCTATATTTGCAACAAAATCGGTTTTGACAAATCTTATTGCAGCATTTCTTGCTGCCGGCCATCCCTTTTTACCTTCAAAAAGATAATAAATATTACTATTTTTTTTTACATACTCTTTAATAATTTCAGCAGTTCTGTCTTTAGCATTATTATCTACTACAATGATTTCATAGTCCGGATAATCAAGTGACAACAGATCATTAAGACATCTCTCAATTGTTTTCTCGGAGTTGTATGCAGCTACTACAACTGAAACCTTTGGAATGAAGGTATCAGCCTTTTCGTCTGTCCTGATTTTCAAATTCACTCCTGAACGATAAGGTTATTAAATAAAGGTGATCTTTCTTGTTTGAAAAATAATTGTCCTGCAAAATAAATCCTCAGAGAGACTTTGTTATTTTTTCACCAGGTAAACCTTCCCTTTTGTACCATCAACAGTGATTTGTTTCCCATCACTTATTGTCCTCGTTGCCGACTTAGTACCGATTACTGCCGGAATTCCATATTCTCTTGCAATGTTAGCCCCATGAGATAGGACTCCTCCATGATCAGTAACCAAGCCACCCGCTATAGTAAATAAAGGTGTCCAGAAAGGCCTTGTTGTCGGGCATACAAGGATTTCTCCTTTTTTGAGTCTTTCAAATTGTTCCGGAGAGTATATTAACCGTGCTGTACCTGTAACAACTCCTCTGCTCCCGGCCAGGCCTGTAATAGAGCTTTTGTTCTCTGAATCTTTTCTTTCATATTCTCTATGAGAGAAACTGATTATGCCAGGAGGAATCAGTCTCTTTTGTTTTTCAAATTCTTTCCTTCTTTCATTAACCGAATAAAAGAAATGTCCGTTGTCTCCATCTATCATCTCAGGGATTCTTTGAACCTCATAGAAACTAAATAAAAATATATCCTCTGCCTTAAGCAGCTTGCCCAGATCAACTAAACGCTTCCCGAGAAATAAGAGTGATTTCTTTATGAACCACGTTCCTGTGTAGAGATAGTGGTTGGAATCCTCTTTGAGTGGATAATACTTTTGGGCCAAACCTAATATTTCTGAAAATATTTTCTGCCTGACAGGAAATAATCTATCGATAACAGAAGAGGAGAGTTTATTTTTTATCGATTGAGCAATTTTCTCTCTTTCTATAATCTTCTGGTTGTACTTTAATTCCATGTTACAATCATCAGGGCACTGAATATATTCTTTAATAATTGCTATCATTACAGAAGGGTCTTCTTCACAACCCGGATCTTTGGGATTTGACCGGGCCCAGAGATAAGAGAAATCCTTTTTTAAGATGTTATTCATATGGATCAGAAACTTCTTCCCTTCCTCACTCTTTCTCAATCTGGCATTTATGTCTTTAATAATGTTATGAGAAAATATTGATAATAGTTTTGCATCTCTTCTTACCATATTGGCCAACTCGGAAAGAATGCGATCTTTTTCTATACTTTTATTCTCAAAACCTTGAAACAGTATTGTATAATCCGTCTCCTGAGAAGGAATAAAGTATTCACATAACTTAACAAGTAATCCAGGGTAAAAATTACAATAGAAATCATAAGGAACAGATTCTTTATGAAATTCAACATTTAAAAATACAATTTGGCTTACAGAGTCAACTAAAACCTCCACTGAATTGTTATCATTCAAGGAATTGAAGATATCTGTCATATCCCCAAAATAATCACGGAGGATCCTTTGCTGCCATTCTCGATAGATCCTCCTGCCCATATAGAATTGATATATTTTGGACCATATTATTGTTAACCATCTCAGAGGGGGTGGGGAATATATCCACTCTTTATTTACATAGATATAGCCATTAATAATGCGATGATGGAATAAAAACCTTTTTTTTGTTATCTTTACAAGTGCATTGCGATACATATCTTTCTTTAAATAATCGAAACTTCTGCCAAATGGAGAGAAAGGAGCATGACCATAGGCCAGACTCCAATCCCTTTTTTTGTCTTCATCGTTCTCCCAGGTGAAAGGAAAATAGTCAGGCAGCGAAGTTATAGGACGTACCTGTAATATAAAAAACTTACCGCTTTTAAAAGCCCATTCAATATCCTGAGGTCCTCCGTAAAATTGCATTATCAGAATGCTGAGTTTACAAAGCTCTGCAACTTTATCATCTTCAAGTGACTGTAATTTCTGTTTACTTACAGGCACGTCTGTTTCAGATATACCATGTCTATTATCGTCAGCAGGTACAATCATTGTCTTTTTCTCTGCAATTTGCTTTTCTTTTAACTCAAGGTTCTCTTCATTAATTACAAACCGGTCAGGAGTTACTATGCCGGATGCAACCGATTCACCAAGACCCCAACTGGAATTGATAACTATCTCAAACGGATTGCCTGAAATAGGATTAGCTGTAAAAAGTACCCCTGCGACGTCAGCATTAATCATCTGTTGTATTACGACTGACATGAATCCGTCCAAGTAATTTAGACGATGGTTAGCCATATAGACCAAATTGTTTTCCGTCCAAAGAGAAGCCCAGCACATTTTTATTTTATGATTGATATTAGCTAATCCAGAAACATTCAAGTACGTATCATACAGACCGGCAAAACTGGCATCCGAAAGGTCCTCCATGGTTGCGGAAGATCTCACGGAAACAGATACATTATTAACATTAAGTCGATCACACAACTTCTGATATGCATCCTCGACTTCCTGAAGTATTTCATCCGGGATTTCTGCTGTTAAGAATTGTTCTCTGATTTGTGCAGTATTCGCTTTGACATGTTTAAGATTATTAAAGTCTGTCTTTGACATTATATCGATCATTTTATGACGTATTCCTGTATTATTTACATAACATTTATATGCTTCTGTCGTTATACAATAAAAATCCGGGACAGGTATACCTTTAGACAGAAGCTCACCAAGATTGGCTCCTTTTGTACCGATAACATCTCTGTCTTTACTGGTAATTTCATCCAGCCATTTTATGAACTTTGACATTAGTTATATCCTGATGACTTTCAGATCTTTACTACGAATAATGAAGTATATAAAGAGACATGAACTAAATTGAAAGAAATCTATAATTATTAGAACCTATCTCAAAATTAAAGATGTTGTTCCTGTCATACCCGCAGGTCGTAAGCGGGTATCCAGAAAGCCTTGAAAAGCCAGGATTCCCCGATCAGGTCGGAGAATGACATTGGATGTTTTTATCATAAAAGCATATTTTGAGATAGGTTCCTGTTATTCATTCATCTTTATAGTCTTCTATAATATTGATGTCTCCTAATTAATCATTAAGACTTTTAAGGCTAATGACACTTTTTATATTACTTTTAATTTATATATTTTAAATGCCAGAGTTCCAGACATATCAACGCCCAGATTTGATCACTGAAATCATACCGGCTGCTGCTGTGCTCCTTCAAAAGGTTTTCAATATAGGACATATTAAAATATTCCCTCTCCCTGGCAGCCGATGACAGCAAGATATCTGCAGTAAACTCCTTCAATTGACCCCTGAACCAGATATGCTTTGGGATGGCAAACCCCCTCTTTTCGCGGTCAATTATATTCTGTGGTATTACCCCCCTGATCATTTCTTTAAGGATGTGCTTGGTGCGGCCGTATGGCATCTTGTAGCGATCAGGAATGGTTCCGGCAAATTCCACTATGCGGTAATCGAGAAAAGGTGCCCTTGTTTCTAAAGAAACAGCCATACTCGCACGGTCAACCTTTGTCAGGATCGTATCTGTCAAATACATCTTCATATCTGTATACTGTCTTCTACTGATATCCGATGCCTTGTCAAATTCATTAAAATAATCTCTCAGCCATTCCAACGGCATATCATGGTTATTCATCTTCTGTTTGATATTTTTTGAATAAAGTAATGCCTTCTTTTCAGCATTAAAATAATTGATTTTACTGGAATAATAATCAAATGCGTCTCCTGAGGCGGACTTCAACAGCTTTGCGCCTTTCAGGCCCGATGGTACATATGCTGATAGTTTGTTAATTACCTTTAATCTCAATGCCTCTGGGACAGACTGTATCGCTTTTGCGAGCGGAGGATCTAAGTATCTTTTATATCCTGCAAAGAGCTCGTCTCCACCGTCACCGGACAGTGCTACTGTTACCTTGGAACGAGCCAGCTTTGAAACATAATAAGTCGGGATTGCAGATGAATCCGCAAAAGGCTCGTCTAAAAACCATACCAGTTCAGGGAGCAGCTGTGTCATTTCAGGATTTACAATCATCTCGTAATGGTTTGTTCCCAGGAGATCAGCAACCTCTCTGGCATAAGGGAGCTCGCTGTAATTTTCTTCTTCAAAACCGATAGTGAATGTCTTAATGTCTTTGACTCCGATCTGCGCCATTGCCGCTACTACGATACTGGAATCAACCCCCCCGCTCAAAAAAGCCCCGAGCGGCACATCGCTGATCATTCGTTTTTTCACTGAATCGAGAAACAGCTCTCTCAATGTATCTATATAGTAACTTTCTCCCTTATCTTCAGAAGCATTGCCAAATTCCAGACACCAATATGGTGAAACATCAATTGAATTATTCTTATAAACGAGACTATGCCCGGCAGGCAATTTATTAACACCTTCAAAAAAGGCCAGGTCTCCGGGTACACAGCCAAATGATAAATAATAGTCCATTGCCTTCAGGTTGATTTCTCTTTTAAAGTTCGGAACAGAGAGCATGGATTTCAACTCGGAAGCAATAATCAATCTCTTTCCGTCAAAGGCATAATAAAGAGGTTTTTTGCCCAACCTGTCCCGTGCCAATACCAGTAGTTCTTCAGTATCGTCCCAGATGGCGACAGCAAACATGCCGTTTAAGCGCTTGAAACAATCAACCCCCTCGTCTTCGTATAAATGAACGATTACTTCCGTGTCACTGTGAGTGTAAAATTCGTGTCCCTTATTAATCAGTTCTGCCCTCAGTTCAGGAAAATTATAAATTTCACCATTAAATACCAGCCATATGGTTTTATCCTCGTTATGGATCGGTTGATGCCCTGTTACCAGGTCAATTATGCTTAACCTGCGCATTCCCAGTCCAATCCGCTCAGAGATATAATATCCTGCATCATCGGGACCCCGATGAACAATTGCTTCACACATTGAATGTATTACAGATTCTGAAACACGTTCATTTCTATTACAATGCAATATTCCTGCAATACCACACATGCTAATTCTTTCTATCTCTTGCGATCAGGCCAGCCGCCAGGAGTACAATAAGGGTTAAGTTAAAAATCAGCATACCAATTTTTATTAAGAAAGCAGGTATCTCCTGTTTAAAATAAAAAGCCGGGGTCTTTTGATCCACCCAGTTCAGATAATAGTTCTTTGTTTCTTCACCGGTTGTATGAACGTGGTCACCGTTTGTCAAAAAATCATTACGAAAAATCACCTGAAAATGGGTAAAATATTCTTTTAATTCTGCCTCCGGCAAAAAACGTTTTTCATTAAATGAATCCAGGGGATATAACTTTCCTTCTTTTACGACCTTCACATCTTCTGTCTTACCATTAACATAAGCCCGATGTACTTCCAGAGTTGTTGCAGGTTTATTTTTATATAAATAATAAATATTAACGGTAGGGTCGAACAGTATCCATTTCTTCAGTTCATTCAACCATACTTCTATCACATAATGTCCCAGATAGCCTTTGCTTTGACTCGATGTCGACTGCAAGTGGATAAGTCTGGCATTTCTTCCCAAACTCAGGCTCGCCGTCATCATAGCTTTTGATATGGAACCGCACCAGAACTTTCCGCCCTTCAGGACATCCTTTGTCAGGTCCAGATAACTATCATACCTCCCCCTGGATGCTGTAAACTTAGCAGATGCATACTGAGTTTTTTCGTAAATCCGATTCGTTAACCTGAGCGCAAGGTCAAAATCATTTTTATAACCTTTCACTGCATCATAAACCTGTTCTCTGATCGACTCCAATCCCTCTGCGCCAGGGCTTTCAAATATAAAGGGGGCGGGTAATGTTGTCTCATCGACATGCCACTTTTTCGGGCAATCGAGGCAGTCTCCATTTTCATAATGAACCGGCCAATAAAGATCTCCTTCTTTCTCTGTATCCATTTTAACATCCCTTCCTAAAGGAGCATTTGCAACCTTGTATGCCAAAAAGATTTCAGCGACCATTAACATGACAAGCACCACAGCACTCGATATCCGGTATTGTTTAATGGCAATAAATATTTTTTTCATTAAAATATTTTATACTTGCTCTGTGGAAAACTACCAGCAGTTCATCATTAATCGTTACAACCGTAAACATATATATGAAAAAACAGCGAACGTGAGAATTCTTATTGCTAATTCACCCTGATAGGGGATAATGTACTGTGAGTCTTGTTTGTCCATTTCATTCATGTTCGTATTTATTGTTTTTTCAGCTATTTTCCTGCTTGCAACTATAAGAGAGATCAATATATATAACTGAAGAGTATATCCATCATTACTAAACTGTGCTGCAACAAGATATCCTGTTAACGCTATTCCAAGAGCTTTTGTAATTTGTTTCAGATCTGCCAATGCAGGATCACCCCTGCACATCTTTAATGCATTTATCAAGTCCTTATAGCTAAGAATCATTATCAACAGAAAAATACAAAACCCTATGAAACCATTTTCTGACAACACCTGCAAAGGCGCGTTGTGCACATTAGTTGTTTCTTCCCCCGTTCGACCCCCAACCCTCAACTGGTCTTCATAATTTGAATATATGACAAAATTATTGGCATACTCTCCCGTGCCTACTCCCAGAAAAGGATTCGCCTCTACCATCCGTTTGGCCGTTGCCCACGCCGCAAGTCTCTGACCGCCCGTCCCGCCCTGCTCGATATCGCTATTAATCGTACTAAACGATTCCCAGTAAATATCTGATATTCTGCTAAGAACAATCATTATAATAATTAATGTAACCAGCAGTCTTTTAACATTAAAATCAGATAAAATTATTAAAAATAAGATAACGGCCAAGCCGAGATATGCTCCCCTGGAGTTTGTACCTATTATGGCATATAATATAAGTACGAAGTAACCCATGGATTCAATTTTTAATATCAATTTTTTCTGTGATATGGCAATAAAAACAGGAAAGGTGGCCATAAATAGCAGTTCTCTTGCAAAACCGTTCTTGGCCTGCCAATAATAAGCGGTTTCACTGTCATAATAATGTGCAACATAAGCAAGAGCAGCACCAGATATTATCAATACCCATATGAAATTTCTTAACCTGTCCTTGCTATTTACCAGATTTATCACAAGTATATGGGCAAAGATTATTTTATAAAAACTGTCCATATACTTATGTCCCATCACTTCAACTCCGTTCACAAGCCTAGAGAGACACATTGTAATAAAAAGGGCCACCATAAGTTTCGTTTGCGGAGCAAAATAAATCTTTTTTGAATCCTTGGTAGAAAGAAGACTGAAAAAGGTCAGTAAAGCAGTTATGAAAGGAATTCTTAACCATTGGTATTGTGCAAAAACATGCATTAAGTGTAATCCAACATACAGTTGGTAATACATGAGTCCAACAAAAGGCCGGCCTCTCATGGTTACCAGCCAGATAATTCCTGTCATTCCCAATATAAAGATTTCCTGTTTTCTCATGTTTATTCAGATTTTATTGTTACAGGTAATACTATGTTTTAGACAAAGATTCCAATCTGTTCCTAAGCCTTCTCTATATAATTAATTTTTTTTGCGATAACTATCATTGCATCCCCACTTTTGAATAGCTTTGCAAGCGGATATATTGTGTTTACCAAAATGAGGGAAAATCCTCTAATCAATAACCTTGGCATTTTATTAATAAAAGCAAGTGGGTTTGATCCTTTATACTTAAAATCACAGTCAGAAGCTTTGCTGACATCAGCTTTCTGATACAGCTTATTTGTTTTATGATTGTTTCTTTTCATTACATCGATAATAGAGTTTTCCAACTGAGATACTGTATAAGGCTTAAAAATTTCATAGGTCCTAACACCAATACTCTCCAGGCCTGATTTTTCAAGAAGTTTCAGCAAAGTACATTTTGAAAACTGAAATACATGACCAGGGGGCGTCGGATGTTCCCAGGCGCCAAAGGTTTTAGCAATAACAGCATAGGTGAATACAGGGAAAAGACCACCAACATTTGGCGTTGATATAATAACAAGCCCGTCATCTTTCATAACCCTCATAATTTCTTTAAGTGTAATAAGGGGATCGGGCATGTGCTCGATACTGTCAAACAAAGTTATAACATCAAAGTGCTGATCAGGGAAATCAATTTGGTTGCCTGTTTGCAGTTTTATCTGCTTACCGTATTTCTTCTGGTTAGCCTCAATTAAATTGCGGTTTAAATCACTGCCATAGGGTGTCCAACCTTGATTTGCAACTAAGTCTAAAAAAATACCTGTTGAACATCCTAAATCAAAGACATTATTTATATCTTTTTTGTGCTTTTTCAGTAACCGGATCGCAGTGTTGAATTTTTTTATTTTGTGAGCGTCATGTCCTGCATATCTCTGGCTGTCAGCTATACTCCTACTTGTCTGATCTTCAGATGTATTATAAAGACTGGCAAGTTCATCTTCATCCATCCGCGGATTCAGATAAACCAGATCACATATATTACATTTGACAATGTTAAAGGATTTTTTTGTAACTAATAAACGGGAATCGTCCTTATTGCAAAGAATACATTTAATAAATTCCATTCATATGTCTCTTAATATAAAGTAATAGTTGATGGGGAAAAATCGTTAGAATAATCATTGCTGCTAACTGAACTCATAAAAAACCTTACTACCTGCAGATCAATGCATCCGCAAACACGCGTGATATTCATCAAGTATTTTTTTGGAGTAAAATGTAACAGAATGAGGTAACGCATAATCTCTTATTGATTGAGCATCATATGACTTGCTTAAAACCATGATTATCGCATTCTTGATATCTTCGATACTCTTTGATGGCACTAACATTCCAAGTTGATCACAAATAAGAATTTCCGGAATTCCACCAACTGCGGTGGCAATTACCGGCAATCCACAGGCCATCGCCTCATACAATACATTTGGACGCCCTTCATTAAGACTTGCCAGACAAAAAACATCACTCGCATTCATCCATAGTGGTATCTCTTCATGTGCAATGTAATCCTTCATGAGGACACAATGTCTGATATCATATTCATCAAGCATTCTTTTGATAGACTCATAAAGAGATCCGGAACCTATCAAGACAAGTAACGGTTCTGAAACAGCTTTTAAAGAATATATTTCTTTAAAGGCTTTCAGGAGATACTCCGGGCCCTTTACCTTTTCTAAAGCCCCTACATAAAGAATCACATTGCTCTTACTGCTCAAGCCCAGCTTTTTCCTTACGTATTGTTTTGACGCAGGTTTGAATATCTTTAAATCAACGCCGTTAGGAATAACGGTGATCTTATTTTCATCAACACCTATATCCAAGACTCTTTTTCTCAGAGACTCACTTACTGCTATAACTTTACCTGTATTTTTCAGGGCATATTTAATAAATATTTTTAATACGGGATCTCTTGGGAAATAGTTTATATCAGTCCCTCTGACAGTAAGTATCACGGCTTTCCTCAATATCTTGCCCAACAACGCCCCGACAAAGCCTGCCGGATATGCGAAATGAACATGAATAATGTCAAAATTTATAATTTTCTTCTTTTTCAGAAAAAAGTAAACAGAAATAAAATATAAAAAACCATTTAGATAGACAGTAAGCTTGGGAATCATGAAATATCGAGGGCGATAAATCATTACATCTTCCCACTGCTCTATTTCAGGTCTTTTGTTATCCTTGCTTCTTTCACGCAACTTTTTAATTGGTGGCACCCATGGAGTAGGTGAAATTATGCAGGCTATGGTGCATAACTTTCTGATTTCATTTAATTGTTCCTTGATAAAAATCCCACTGGTTGGTGAAGCGTTGCTTGGAAAAAGAGATGATAATACAAGTACTCTCACTTATTTTAATTTATTATAGTCACAATTTCTTTTTAAGATTTTCATTTAAGAGTCTGTTAGTTAAGCTTGAAAAATTATGGCAATAAAAGTGATAGTTAATACAGCAAACAGCAGGACAAATGACACAACAGACAATACTATTAACTGGTTACCTCTCCCTTTCCTTATATATCTGAATGCCCTGATTATAGAACGGAGATAACCGGACACAGGCAAAAACTCATCCATCTCAAATGATTGAGGGTTTTTTGAATACTTTTCAAATAACGCTTTTACCGTTATAATTTGAATGTCTTTATCATTTTCGATATACTTCATAAGTCTTTCAAATTTTTCCATATCCTCCCTGTTCGGGGCAAATTTGGATCTCTCCCTGTTTCTGTTTAAGAAGCTAAAACTGTGCATGAGCAGAGTAATAACTTTTACATTATTATTTTTTGCTGCTGAAATAACAAACTTGAGTTCGCTTAAAGTATTAGCATTGATATCAAAAGGTTTTTCAGGTTGAAACGGGCCCATCCTGAATTGTGTAAATCTTGTCACAGGCAGTTCAACTATCCCTTCCTCTGATAATTGAACACTATTGCTTTTAAACTTGTGCTGGGGCAGTTTGCAGTAATTTGAGCCTATGTTTGAGCTATCAAGAGGTATTCCAACTACCCTCAAGGCAGAGAGGGTGTTATTGTCAGCTCCGAAACCTCCGGCACGGTGTGCTACAGGATATTCCCCTGTCCATTTATAAATCATTTCTTTTCCATTCCTCAGCATTTCTGTTTGCTCGTCAAGGGAATGATTCCACATAAAGCGTTTATTTGTAATCCATTTGGGATGAGTATGAAGTTGTACATCATGCCCCCTCCTGAAAATATTCCTGCATACCTCTTTCATTCCATCCTCACCTAAAATATGAGACTCGAATGTGCTGACGAAAAAGGTAGCCTTGCAATTATATTTATCACATATATCCATTATTTTTGTAATCCCGTAATACTCGCCATTAACCTTACCATAAACCATTTTGGAAATCGGAATTATTCTCTTTTTTATATAATCGGCTTCAGTGTCGACAGTAATTATGAGATATGTTTTCTTTTGAGTTCTCATGGTACTATTTCCGAATCCTCACATATCAATATTTTGCTGTCTGTTATAAACCGCACTGTAAAATTTCTCATAGCGTTCAATCATCTTGTGCAGACTCATATTTTCTTTAACATATTGATATCCCCTGTCAGCAATCTGATCACTCAACACTTTATCATTAGCAAGCCGTATTACTGTCTTTACAAGAGAGTCTTTATCGTTATTCCTAAAAAGGATCCCTCTTTGTCCATCATGCAGCAACTCAATATTTCCCTGGATATCAGAAGCGGCAACGGGAACTTTTGCAGCCATGGCTTCCAAAACTGCATTAGGCATTCCTTCACCAAAAGAAGATGGAAAAAGAAATAAATCAAAGGCATTTAACAATGCATTAACATTATTTGTCGACCCATTGAAGTATATTTTATTTGACAGGCCAAGATCGTTAGCCAGTGTCTTCAATTTCTTCTCAAGTTTCCCACTGCCTACTAACATAAGTTTTGCAGCAGGGATTTTTTCCAAGAGATCTTTCATGGCTTCAACAGCAAGCGATAGATTCTTTTTACGACTGAATCCGGCTACTATACCCACTATAAAGTCTCGATCATTAAATCCAAGCTGATGACGCAAGGACTGTTTTTCGGTAAACCTCATAGGATAAAACCGATCCGTATCAACTCCGTTCTGAATAACAACCACGTTATCCGGATCCAGATGAACACTATCAATAAGTATCTCTTTGAATGTGTCAGAATTTGTCATAAAGTTATCAGTAATATGTTTCAAAAGACGTCTTGTAAAGAGCTTTGCCTTCTGATTATTCTTGCATTCTTCCACTATATTGCTATGATCACTGTATACAATCCGGCATCTTCTTTGAAACTTGCTGACGATACATCCCCAGAAATAGGTAGTAAAATTTCGAAAGTGGACAATATCAGGCTTTACGATTTTTAAATATTTGTAATAAGCATGGAAGTTAACAGGAGAAAGACCGGGTTTCCGGTTCATGAGGTAAACAGGCACGTCCTCCCTCACGTCACTCATCCTTTGTCCGTAACGGTCCATACAGATAATAGAAGATTCAAAGTATTCACGGGGAAGACCATTTGCTATATCAACGACTATTTTCTCTGTGCCTCCGTAATCAAGGCTTAAGACAACATGAAGTATCCTGGTTTTTCTTTTCATACCTTCTTGCTTCAGTCTCCACTCCATGATTTACTTCGGTGTCTTAAAGGCAATCACCTGATAATTCGTTACAAAAAAGAGGAATAATTTATTGATAATATCCAACAGGAAAGGGAAACGTTTAACGACTTTTCTTTTAAGATCTAATGCCGGAGCTTTCAAATCAATAAAGGGGCCTGATAAAATAAAATCGTTTCCAAAAGTACCATGGATAATCAATTTCAATTCACTTAAAGAAAGCAATCGAATAGAGCTATAATTAACTCCCTTCATCATCTTCACATAGCTGTTCATAAAGGATCGGGGTATGAATCCTACAAATCTTACTTTCACATGGGGCTCCCGTGTAAATATGTTATATCTGTTCGGTGAGTTAAAATAAAACCCGCTTCCGCTTTTCAGTACCCGTTTGACCTCTGAGACAAATTGTTCCTGCCCGGGCAGGATATGTTCAATTACATCTGTAGCATTGACAAAATCAATAACTCCATCAGGCAATGGCAAACTTCTGGCATCCGCACAAACAAGCTTAAGGTTCATTATTCCGTTTTCATAGAGGAACTTCTGCCCCACAATCAAATCAACAATAGAATAGTCTATACCCACCCCACCTTTAAAATTTTTCATAATCCAGGGAACTGCCGTGCCAGAACCACAGCCGATATCTAAAAAAAAGTCTCCACCTGAAAAGTTCATCCCCCGGGCTTCCATTAACTTTTCAATCTGAAACAGGCGGTAAGTCCCTTTTTGTTCATAAGAAAGTTCAAATGCCTTTTGATGCTCGAAAAGACTATTTGGAATCCCATTGCTTGCGTTATAACGAATCTCGATCAACTCTCTAAACGAAGATGATTCATAAGCTGACATGAGCAAGTCAATGGTTTTTAATTCCTGTTGAGAAGTGCGGAAATTTTTATTAGAGTTACGAAAATCAGGCACTCCCGCATATACGGGGAATACTAATTTACAGGAATGGCAGTCCAGCGTATATTTCCCGTCCGAAAGCAAGCCATGGCATCTCGGGCAAATTAAACTGTCAGCCACAAATTTTGACAACTTAGATATCACTCTTCTTTATTTATTTTCCCGCAGAACCCGCAACGTCGCCCAGCGGTAAATAAAATCTAGATCACTCTCTGTGAAGAAATTAAATGCCCTCATGATCAAGCCGTAAGAGCCAAAATACAATAATGCAGACATTGTCAGTAATATGAAGGTAGAAACTTCTAAATTTAATAAATCCAACGGGAGTATTAATACACATGCAATCAGCGAACATGACAATGGACGAATCAGCCGCTGATAAGGCAGTAAATCCCAAAAAGACAATTTCATATGAATTTTTGTTTGCCATAACATATATCCGCATCCTGCAAGTTCACTAATTACGATTGCCACTGCAGGTCCGCTAAATCCAAATATTCTTTCAAGAACGATACCTAAAGAGACACTTAAAAATAAGGATATGTTAACGGCCTTAAAAATAATCCTGGTTTTGCCTATAGCCTGTAGTATAGTTCTGTAGGATGCTATCCTGACAGGCAAGAGAACAAGGTAAATGCGGAATATTAAAACACTTTCCGAATAATTTGAAGTAAACAACAATGTAATTATCTCATCAGCAAAAATAAATGCATATACAAAGAGGGGAAAGAAAACCAGGGATACTTTCCACATAGATTCCTGCCATAAGTGCAGTATACTTGACCGTTTTCCTTCCTTGTGATACTCAGCGATTTTCGGTATCATTAAAGTACTGAGTGTATAAGGCAGCAAAGCAACAAAAGGTAATTCAAAGGCCCCCCTCGAATATACGGCAAAATTAACAGGAGTATAAAAAAATGCAATTATGAACTGATCAATATATTTTCTTACTACCCCTACCATTATAGATCCTCCTAAGGGAAATGAGTAAACAAACTGCGACTTCAGTGAGGGAAAATCTAAAAGTTTTGGCCATCCTCCTTTCAGGGTTAGCAATATAGAAGTCACAAGCAGAAATTTCAATATGTATACCGATAACATAAATATTAAAATTATTCTTAGATCTTTACCTAACAACAGGGGGATAATAACAAAGAAAAAATTAAATATTGACGTGCCCGCATTCAGAAGAGATGCAAATTTTGTCCTCCCCAGAGAAACCAGGGTGGGCTGGGTACACTTGCTAGGTATTAAAAACAAAAAGAAAAGGCTGAATATCCATGAATAATGCAAGAGTTCCGGATTATTAAACTGTTCACTTATCCAGAACCTGAACAAATAGCTGACCGCGGCGGCAACCAGACCTAATAACGTCAATAAAATAAAGACCTGAAATGCCAGCTGCTTTTTCTCTTTATCTGCAGACACCCTTGGAATAAAATAAGACAAACTTTGCGGCAGTCCTATCGCAATAGTCGAAGATATTAAAACAGAGAAAAGCATTATCTGCCGGAATGTACCATAATCAAACTTGGTCAAATGCCTCACCATGAGCATCCCCATAACTAACTGGAGAAAGGAAGCGATAAAATTGCTCCCCATATAGATTAAAGCTTTATCCGAAAATCTCTTCATTATTATTAAAACAGGTCTTTGTACCGTTTATCTGCAAATTTCTCCATATACATCCAAAAGGGCTTTTTCAGCGTTCAGCCAGTTATACTTATTTTTACCTGCCATAAGGGCATTGTCCTTATATTGTGTAACAACAGGTTCCTCCCTTAATATCTTAAAGGCACCCAACAAACTTACCCTGGTTATTTCATTAAGACTGATCCCGCATTTTTCCTCTTTTACTATTTTTGCGATCTCTCCAAGATTGCCGGTCAGTATTGCCCTGCCTGCCGCCATTGCTTCAAAAAGTTTATTAGGCGCACTATATTGGTTGTTACCGGTGTTATATTCCAGACCATAATAAACAACATCGGAGAGCATTGTTATCATTGGGACACGGTCAGGAGGGGTATATCCTATATAACGTATATTTTCCTTTCCCTTGACTGCTGCTGAAATCTCATCTACCAATACCCCCTTTCCGCCTATGAGAAGAAACGCTTCTCTGTCCAGGCAAACCGCCTCAATAAGTGTCAATAACCCCCTGGAGGGGAGAAAGTAGCCAACATAGGAAATAACCAATTTATCTTCCGGAATGTCTAACTCCTTCCTTGCAGTATTAATTTGCACATCTGAAAATCTGAAACTTTCCAATCGCTTCCAATTGCCAATGACCCTGGTCCTTTTGGCGCCTCTGCGTTTGTATTCTTCTTCCAGTATTGAGCCTACTGTTATTAATAAATCAATTCGTTTGACAAGGAATCTTTCGGCTTTTGCAATGCCCCATTTTATTAAAGGATGAACATTGTCCTTCAGCATCTCGTAATAGCTTTCATGAGCATCAAAAATTACCGGGACATTTAATTTTCTCCCGATCCAATACCCTAACGGCAATGTATTAAAATCATGGGCATGAATTACTACCGGCTCAAGGGCAGATACCCGCTTATATGCCTCCTTCCAAAACTTCCATAAGTATCTTAATTGAGATGAACCACGTCCATAAGATGATCGAACAGAAATCCTTTCAACCTGAATTCCATCTATGACTTCACGTTCCCTGTACTTTACTTCTCTATCCCAGCAAAATATTGTCACACTGTAACCGGCATCCACCAGAGATACAGCTTCATTATGTACCCTTGGATCCGGGTCAAAGCCATTGGGCAAAAGCATAAGGATCTTTTTTTTCATTTTTCGATTTTATACAGGTCTACAATATATCTGTATTCTCCTGCTTTCTTTGTAGGTAAAACATTAAATCTTTCCATACGTTTTAATTTAGTCCCGGACAAATACTCCGGTATTGGTTTCCACTCTCCATCCTGGAAACGTTTAATCAGAGCAAAATCAGGCTGAAATTTTTCTATAGGGTTTGTAAACTTTGGCTGAACATTCTTTTCCCAAAAATAAGAAATTGCGTATGCGTCAGTTTCAATCGATAAGGTATCTGCTATCCCGCCAACTATGGTTGTGTCTGCATCCACATATTGTATTAACTTTCTTGATGTATCGATCATGGTAAAGGACATGTCTTTTGCCCATGATAAATAACTGTAGCCATTGATCAGGATAAATACAGTTACTATTACTACTGCTGTTTTTCTCGACAACTTTAGCCCAAAACTATTAATCGTCTGTTTTTTTATTAATTTTATTATGTATATTGATAACGTTACAGCTAAAATTAAAAAACACGTGACTAATATGGCGCTTCCAAAATAGAGCCCCCTTTCAACGCCTGAAGAAATGTCGAATTCTCTGGAAATCTGCACAATCCAGTGTGTTAAGGTCAGGAAAGAAAAAAAGTATACGAACAGGAAAACGATAAGCAACTGCCTTAACTTAATAAACATTTGGGATTTTAAATTACCGTCCATTAAAAACCCCGATGTAAGCAATAAAATAATAATAGAGATCAGTCCTGATTGTCCCAATGTCAGATATACATTCCATCCTCCTAACAGATTAAGAACCTTAGTACCGGTAACTATGCCGTGAGACAATAAAAAATATGCCGGTATAAGTAGCATCATGTAGGATAACAATTGAATATACCAGTATCCGTTATCTTTTTTGTAACCTTCAAACAGCGCTTTGGGAGATATGGAGTTTAATTCCATCAGGGCCTTTGCTGAAAGGATACTCATTGGAGGTATAAGGATTAGATACCGTCTGTCCGGCTGATGATGCATAACAGCTATAAAAACGCAACCTATAATAAACCAGCTCATGGAAACAAACTCCAATGAAGACATTCTGGAGAGAAAAGACCGGGGACTATTTTTTACAGAACATATAATATAAAGAATATATACTAAGGACAAAGTCGTCAAAACAGGCATCTGACCAAAAACAGGGCTTGTAGGGAAAATAGCAATAAATCTAAATGAATCAAGTAAACTGCTTGATACATTACCAGCATAAATGAGAGGGTTGCTAGAAGTTGATACGCCAAATAAATATGCACTAAATAAATGCCATAAAAGAAAAATGGGGAGCATCCCCATTATGAAATATATAATTGCAGATTTGTTATTAACAGCTTTGTCCTTTGTTTGAAATTCATTTTCAAAAATATATAATGCGACCACCACAGGTGCAATCACTATACCATTTGGCTTTGTAAGATAAGCAAATAATATAGAAAATCCTGAAAATATGTAAAACCATTTATTGTCTTTACCCATTTGCCAAAAATACACGGTAAGAACAATAAAGAAAAGAATCATGGTTTCCTGCAGGGCCAATCTATGATATGTTGTAAATACAAAACTAAAACCCGCCAGACATGTGCTAAGGATTGCCCCTTTCCTATTCCACCCTTTTTTTACAAGTAGATAGAGGAAAATAATGGTTAACGATCCAGAAATCGCTGAAACCAGACGGGCCTGTATCAGACCTGTACCAAATATCTTAAAGGAAGCATATGTAGCGAGATGATGAAGGGGGGAGTTATAAATATTATTATGATTATCCATAATCCACTTATCAAACAATACATAATTACGTGCGTTTCGCGTCTTCCATCCTTCATCAGTGAAGAAATGATGATGCGTGTTCAGAGGGGGATCCGCACTAAGAAACAGAAATCTTGCAATGAATATCAACATAAACAGAATAAATACAAATGATCTTTTATCACTCCATAATTTCATAGTCGCAAGAGATTTTTCATAAATTTGACTCATATGAATTATCTTTGGGGTGTCCATAATCTATCTCTTTTGCCGATAATATACTTACAAGTGCCATTTAAAACTGCCAGATTAACTGTACAGAAGTAGTATGGAATGAGAAGCAGTTTCATCTTCGACAGGTTTTTTTTATCGATTATATAACCAAGCAGAGCCATGCTATAAAACAATGACTGCAATTGAAAGATTAAATAATAGAACTTGTTGTCCAGAAGGAATAAATTAGAAGCAAAAACAGTTATCAGGAAAACTGGCACCATCCATCTAAGTATCTTATGCGAAAAAAGCTGATAAGAATAAAAGGGGAATTTAAAGGGGTTCAATATTGAGGACATGTGCAGCAACCCCGAAATCGCCCTTGTTACGACCCTGCTCCTCATTTTGAATTCTTCCCCTGGGCTCTTTGAAGTTTGTTCTATCGAAATAGCCTCAGCATCCATAACTGAACGGACGCCCTTTAAATAAACTTTCATGGGAGTTAAGAAATCACCGTCAAGACTTCTGCTGTTAACTATTAATTTTAATGGTGATATCAGATCACTCAGGTATTCCTCATCGAAAGGGGTATATAATTGCCGCCTCATTGAGTATATACATCCTGCAGCACCCAGTACAGAATTAATGTCGCTCTCCATCTGCTTTATCCAGCTCTCATATCTCCAGTATAACGCCCCGCCGTCACCTATCACTGTGTCCTCATTATTAGCGTAAATAACTTCACCGGTTACACAACCAACACTTTCATCATTATAATTTCTAACTAATTTTTTAATAGAATCTTTCCTGAAAATAGTAGGAGCATCTGAAAAGACAAGTATCTCTCCTGATGCAAAAGATACAGCATAATTCTGTGCAGCTGTCTTGCCTTTTCTCTCTTGCAATCTTGCGAGAATTACACCCCGTTTCTCATATACTCTCACAATATTATCTGTGTTATCTGTTGAGCAGTCTGATGCAACTATTATTTCGATCCTGTTTTTTGGGTAATCAAGTTCTAATGTGTTTTCGATCTTGTTCCTTATATTCTTTTCTTCATTATACGCAGCTATAATCACCGAAACACTTGGAGTGGTATCCTTTTTATCTACAGGCTTTCTCATAAATATACGAAGAATAGACAAGATAACAGGGTAGATCGCATATGTATATAAAATCAGAAATATTGAAATCCAGAAAACTATCTCAGCCATTATGTCTGTCTCAATCATAAGTGGCAACTACACAATAGAGTTTACCTACTTTCTCTATTCTACTAATCCTGAAATCGGCCTCTTTCATAAGCCGCCTAATACCATTTTTTGTATAGAAATAGACATTGCATTTTTTAATGGCCAAACGAGCCTTTCTGACAGGCGCCCTCCATGTAAAAAGTCTCGGGAATGAAAGAATTACTTTGCCAGCAGTCAATTCCCTCATTTTTTTTACAACTGGCAACGGCTCCTTAATGTAATCGAAGAGCCCAATACCTATGGTAATATCAAATTTCGCGTCTGTCTTATATTCAAGCAGGTCACTCTGCATAAAATTACATTCCACATCCACACTGTTACGCTTTGCATACTCTTGTGATGCGTGAACCATATTATTGGAAATATCCAGACCAACAACATGCCCTGCCCCTCTTCTGGCAAACTCAATAGAATACTGGCCGCTTCCGCACCCGACATCTAAAAAAGTCTTTCCTTTTATGGGTTCAGAGTTATCCATAGTAAATTCAAACCTTTCAAACATGTCCTTTCTGAATATCCGGTCCAACCATACTTGCACCTTTGATTTTTTGTGCGTATAGATTGCATCAAAAGCTGTAAGCTCAGAGTCCCAAAATTCACTTTGCCTTTTGATTTCATTGCTCATGGTTAAATGCTCCCTTCATTTATTTAGTACTGATTTACACCAATAAATACAGAACAACAAATAAGTCTCTAAGAAATCAATTGTTTTTGAAATATTACAGCGCTGTTGAAATTTCTTCTTTTACAGACCATGACGCAATGTCATTCCAAGCCTGCCTGCCGGTAGGCGGGGCGACAGCCTTTATATCTCTCAGTTGTAGCCGGTTGATATCATGAAATTCCCGATGCGGGTCTTCGCGAGAGTCGATTCGACTTCAATCCGTCAAGAATGACAATTACCACGTTTTCATGGTTATGACACAGTCTATTAGTAGAAAGGGATTTATATAACTTTCATGTCACAGTGTCTTTGTGGATGAATAGTTACATAAATTCAGTAAATACTCGATTATTTTATCACTTGCATTTCCACTGCCATAATAATTATTAGAATTGAAAGCAGTTTTCTTGCTTTTGCCACTAGACCGGAATGGAACCTCTTTGTTCTTCCCTTTCCCTTCAGCAACAGATAAACAATACTTAATTATTTTTTTTGTATCAGCACCCGCAAGGATATTCCAGCCGCTTTTTACTGTTTCTATCCATTCTGTCTCATCCCGTAATGTTATACAGGGAGTTTTAAAGAAGTATGCCTCTTTTTGCATGCCGCCGGAATCCGTCGCTATGGCTACGGCATGTTTTTCCAGAAGGATCATTTCAAGATATCCAAACGGTTCAAATATCTCAAATGACACAGCAATATTGTTCTGCCCGATAATTTTCCTTGTGCGTGGATGAAGAGGCAAAACCACCTTTATGCCTTGATCGCTTACATAGTTTAGCGCTTTAATTATACTGCGTAAGCGAATTGTATCGTCGGTATTTTCGGCCCGATGGACTGTACAGAGGATAAAAGGCCGGAGATTGTTCTTACTGTCAAATAAATTCATTCTGTTTAAAATATCGGGCTTTTTTTCAGCAATTTTCAGATAATATAAAGCCGTATCATACATCACATCCCCTGCATTAAAGACGATACAAGACGGTCTATTCGCTGATAGATCAATTCTGCTGACTTTATTATTTCCTATGCCTTCTTTTTTTAAATTTTTTACAGCTGTATCAGTGGGACAGAATAATATATCAGAGAGTTCGTCACTGACTACCCTGTTGACTTCCTCTGGCATACGCCTGTTATAACTTCTCAGCCCGGCCTCAATGTGTACGAGTATAGGGCGCAATGCTTTATTCGTAAATGATGAACATTGCTTGCGGTTCTTATTCAGACAGCTCTCATCATACTTGACTTTACTGGCAATTAAAGCGCCTGCTATTGTTGAATTGGTATCGCCGTAAACTAAAACCATATCAGGGTATTCTGTATATACGACTTTTTCTATTTTCCCCAGCATCTCACCTGTCTGCATCCCATGAGATGCTGATCCCACTCCAAGATTATAATCAGGCTCAGGCAATGCCAGGTCATCGAAAAATATTCTCGACATATTTTCATCATAATGCTGTCCTGTATGTACTATGACTTCTTGTATATACACCCCTTCGGGATTCCTGAAGTTATGATTTTTTACGGCCCTTGATACCGCCGAAGCCTTGATAAACTGGGGCCGGGCTCCGATAATGGTCATTATTTTTAAGGTCTCTCTGTATTTCATAATTTCCCCATATTCAGAACACTGCTCATAGGCACAAAGCTGAGGGTAGATAAGAGGTGCCTTAGCTTTCCCATAGTCCTGTCGAGATTGACATAATGTCTGAACCTCGATTTCAGCCCGGCCTTTATCCTTGGCTGTCCAGGATCTATCTCCCATGGATGAAAATAGAGGACTGCCGGCTGCCCTTCCCTGAAATTAATATGATCAATAGCTTTTCTTATCATCCCTGCAGGAAACAGTCTGAGGTATCCTCCGCCTGAAACCGGGATCCTTGTTTCTAAGCTCAGAAAGCGAAGTTTCAGCGTTGACAGAGGGAATTCCCTTATTGTACCGGAAGAACATTCTATATTATAAGGAAACCTCTTTGCATCAGGGATGCCATATATGTCGTGAATCACCGGGAAGATACTTGAGTCATAGAGAAAACCCTCTTCGACAAGAATATCTATCGCCCAAAGTGACTCACTTGTTATTGAATAGCTCGGCGCCCTGTAGCCGGTTATTCTCTTTCCTGAGATATCCTCAAGCAGGGCTTTTGATCTCCTTATGTCATCCCTGAACTTCTCAGGGCCTATACGGTATATTAACTGATGTCCAAAACCGTGACATGCTATGTCATGTCCCCTCTCCTGTATTTTTTTTATCAGCAAAGGCCGCTTTTCAGCTACCCAGCCAAGCACAAAAAAGGTTGCCCGCACCTGGAACTCATCCAGCAAGTCAAGTATCTTTAATGTATTATCCTCTACCCTGAGCGGGTACCTATCCCAGTCCTTTGTGCTTATCGACTTTTCAAAGGCAGTAACCTGGAAGTAGTCCTCAACGTCGATTGTAAGTGCGTTTAACATTACTCAGATTATTGATAATAGATGCTAAATATCTTTAATAAACTTGTCCTGTCGCCTTTTCCACAGCCATATTCCGCCCAAAAAAAGTGCTGAATAGCCCAGCTCAAAACTAATGAAAAGCGCATGGCTGGAATGAAATAATCCCTTTGAGTGTTTAACTGCTGGAAAGAATGATACAGATGATATAAAAAAGTCATCTGTAAACGGCCATAACAGAAGTATGCCTTTACCTCCGTCAGTAAAGAAATCCAGTAACAGATGGGAACCATAAATCATAAAAGTCAAGAGGGACAATCGAATGAATATCTTCCTGTTAAAAAGAATGCAGAGCAAGCCGACGACTGCACTGACAATGAATGTAAAACTTAAACTATGTGTAAAACCATGATGGTATTTTTTGCCGGCAAGTAATTGTGGAATAAAATCAAAATCGGGCAGAGTTGCAATAAACATACAATAGATTACGTAAACAAGCCAGCTTTTACTCCATGCAACACTATGCTTATCCAGTGGGAAAAATCGAAAGATAACGTATCCGGTGATCGTATGTGCAATAGGTGATGGCATTGTTTCTGGTCATAGCTCTAATGCGTATTGTGCCTAAAGCTGATGTTAATTTATGTCAGGATTAACCACGCCTGATTTTAAACTTGAGATGATGGATATAGCAATGTTTGCGTAAGGTCATGCAAATTGGACGTATGTTTAATTAACTTTTATTTCTTTCCAACCAATGATCTTAACGCAAAGTATGTCAAGCTATTTTGAGCAAACCCTAAAATATTCTTGTTTTATCTTAATCTTATTATACAAGTTACCATTACTCTTTCTTTCTTAATCCATTGGGTGGTGAAGGTGATGTGGTATCAGGAGATGCAGATGCCGCCTTGACCCTGATATTGTCAATATAGACACTCATATTCTCATCACTCCCGCTCTTGGGACTTAAATAACCTCCAATGGCGACCTCATGCATGCCCGCCCCAACACTCATTGCAGTTACGGTTACTGATACCCAGCCAGTGTCCTGCTCTTCGGCATTGCCATTCTTGTGAATGATATAATCATTTGACGATACCCCGACAAGATTGCCGTCTACTGATACAAGCACTTCGGCATATTCGTTTGAATCGATAGAACCTAACATCATTAGTCTATAGTCAAACCCGATCTCCAGATCATTCCCGGATACTGTAAAGTTGTTTACCCATCCCCCTGATATAGCATCAGTGCCTCCTACATTATGCCCCAGGTCTATGCGCAGGCCGCCCCCTTCCTTACCGCCAGATGCATCCCACTGTCCATCAGCAAAAGAAGAATTGGATGTTAACCGGAATTTATCATCATTGTAAGTCAAACCCTCAGAGTTGGCATCAAAGTTATTCATCGACACATATTGATACGACTCCTGTGTATCCGGGGCTATTGTATTTGGACTTGTCGCCCTGTCCCTTATGTTATTAACCGTTAATCTATAGGTTGTCCCATCATTATGTGAGGATGTTGTAAGAGTAACGGTCTTAATATCCGTACCTAATGATGCTTCGGAAACTGTGATGCCATTGTCTATATTGTAGTTTGAAATGTCTTCTGCGCCTTCCTGCTCTACTGGCTCACTGAAGACCACGGTTACACGGGTGAAATCGATGCCTACACTGACAGAGGCTATTGCAGGAGGAGTTGTATCGGCCATGGTAGTATCCGAAGTCTGCAAACTTTTTTCAGACTCAAGTCCAGCGCCGTTTACAGCAGAGACTGCATACGTATATGTCGTACCTTCAATCAGCCCGGCGTCGTCCGAGAATAAATTTGTGGTTGGCTGATCGATAAGGACATTATTACGGTATACTTTGTATTTACTAATACCTGATTCAGGGTCACTTGAAGCATTCCACATGAGGTCTATTTGTGATTCACTAGTGGCAACGGCATTTAGACTCAGAGGGATGGTTGGAAGTGTTGTATCAGGAGGAGGCGGAGACGATGACGATTCTCCCACTACTAGTACCCAATCACTGCTAGAAGGGGCATTTAGGTCAAGCTGTCCTGGAGATAGATTACTGATAGATATTTTATCTCCATTCATTACATTGATCCAATAAGCTGGTTTGTTTGAAGTTAAATCTGATAGGTCAATACTCATTGAATTTGTGCTTATTTTAAAAAATATATAAATATCATCAGTTCTTCCAATACAATAACCACCAGAAATAAGTTCATTACATCTCTGAAAATCCCCTATATATTCAAGTGACTGCCATAAATCTCCATATGCCTTATAAGCAGGAATATCTGCTAAAGGATTGCCGCTCGTTCCTGCACCTGCTTGGTATCCTAAGTTAGAAATATCCAGATCTCCTTTGACTCCTATTTTCCATCCAATATTTCCAGCCATAGAAATAAGCCATGCTGTACGCTTTAATTCTGTGGGAGTATAGGGATATCCGGAATTATCTTGCCGAAATTGATCGGAATAGTAAAGTGGCCGATTATCTAAATTATTATAATCCCCTACTACTGCATCGTATTCATTATCTCCATTTATATAAATAGCCCTTCTACCAGATGCCTCATACCCACAATCATCGCAGTAATCACCTTGAGAACCAAATCCATACCTGTTACCAACAAGATGATCCCATGGATCGAATTCACGCATCTTATTTGCATAATATTCTTCCCAACCATCAGGTCGATTCTCTCCAATATCTCCTCCACTATCAAAAATTATTAGAGGGAAAGCGGACAAACGAGCGTTTAAATATTTCAAAAGAAGTTCTTCCTGAGCTGATTGTCCAGAAAATCTTGGTCTCCAAGAATCATCACCATAAAGCATGATATGGATGCTCTTATGACTTTCATCTAATTTCTCAATTAAATATTCAAGAGCATGAAAGTTTTCTAGGGAAAATCCCTGATTTTGGTCTGGAGTACAATCAGAATCATCTTCGCAATTTTTCCAGATAGAATTGAAAAGTATTGTAGCAACTCCGCTAGCTCCTAATTCATTCAGTACCCAGTCAAAAAATACATCAGTCTGATCACGATTAGAATTATCCAGTTGATGGATCCACATACCAGCATGAAATAGAAAATGGCTTTGCCCTTCTGAATATGCCCAACTCTTAGGATTATTCATATCTTTGGTGAGCATACCTGGATGCGAACTTTGAATGCAACTTAATGAACCCGTATAACCATTTAATTCAGGATCAGATGAAGCAGTAGAATAATCCCAATCACCTAATTTATGACACATAAACCTGAATTTCCAGGTATCACTTCCATCATAAAAACCATTTTGTACAAGAGTTTCACCACTTTCATGAGTAAAAATAATTTGAGGGAATTCTTCAAAAGGCCTGTTGGAATGAGTAGGGTTGTGAATGGAAAGTTCCCATTTGTCCCATTTCCCTACTACTTCTGCTGCTTGGGCTGATGTAATCCGCATTAATATTATTAAGATTATAACAGTGGGAAAAATCATCGTTTGAATCAATTTAATTCTCAAGATTGTTAAGATCATTAAGACTCCCTCCAGATTAAGACCTTAGAACTTTTAAGGCATACTCCAAAAAGCATACATTTACCTTATGTCCTATGACTTTAAGGATCAAATATTGTCAATTGAACTTAATCATATACATTTCTAATAATTTTCATTATTTAATTATTTTCCTATCAAAATTATATAATAGCTACCTAGTACCCATAATACAAAATCTCTGCAAGATCTATACCATTAGTGAGATGATATCGCATCCTCCCTAAAAATTATAAATATTTCATAATAACTTTTCTGTTAGCTCTTTAGTTAAACGAATTATGTATAGTTTTTCATGCAGTCAAAATTTATTTTATTTAACATGTATATGTCAATACCAATTGTTTATAGCATTTTTTTTACGTTCTACATACAGGTTAAAAGAATTGATCGAAAAATAATGTAATTTAACTCACAAGTTATCTTCTATTTATTAGTTTTAGCAGCAATTTATCAAATGTTTTTTTCAACAGGATTTAATAGGAACAAGGTTAAGAATATACAATGCAAAAAAGATATGTTTGAGATTGAACAGGAAGCATTAAGGCTTAATATTCAGTCGGCTTTGAGGCGGTTCACAACCGGTAAGTAAACACCTTCTGGAATGAATAAGATCATTTTATCATTATTAAACCCACCTACAATTCTTGCTGTCCTTTAAGAGAATAAAAGATTTCTTGGATTTCTTCATAGCTCAATCTTCTCATTGCAAATAAGGCCGAAAAATAAGCTCCGATGAACAGAAACATTAGAAAAAAATTGGTAATCATCGTACCTTTGAAAATGAATATTAGACCCATAAAACACCCCGGAGCAATTACCTTAAATACGCCTTTGAGACACGGGATTAATTCATCGCTAAAATAATGTAATAAAACTAATGCAATGATAAAACAAGAAGCAGAAGTAGCAATAGAACAACCCATAGAAAAATACTTTGGTATCAAGATAATTGATAAAATTAAAAAGGTAACAAATCCGGCACATAATGCCTGAAGATATCTTTGTGGCTTTTTATAAACAACAGAATACACAAATCCAACTTGAATTAAAATTGTAGGGAAGAGACCCAATAACAGCACCACTACATTGGGGAATACATCCTTATAATCATTCCCCACAAGCAAAGGTATAATATCCGAACCCATAAGCACAAATGAACCAAAGAATGCCATATTTATAATACTCATATATTTTATGATCTTGTTAGACCATATATGAATTTTATATTCCTTTTCCATTATCAACAATTGAGTAAAAATGGGAATGAGTGAATTAATTATGATGACAGTAAAAGATATGACAACAAGAAATATTTGATTTGCAATATCAAAAAAAGCGACCTTTGCAGAATCTCTTGTTAGAAAATCTATCAAAATATTCCCAAGCCTCTGCCAACAATTCGATAACAGCCATGAACCATATAATAAAAAACCAAATTTTAAATAGGGCATTAAGAAAGATATGTTAACTCCTGAGTTCTTAAAGTTGATAAATGTTCTGGTCCATACAACTCCAAGAACAAGGAGGGAGACGTCAACTATAACGATAGCTCCAATAGCGCCTAAAAGGCCATAGTAGTGAAAAAAAATTAATATAAGGGAGAGACTTAGCACTCTCCTTACAGGTTCATACAAAGAAAATTTCACCAATTTATTCAAACCGAATAAAAGCGAAAAGAAGACACTTGCCCAATCTCTTATAAGGACAATTAGGCAAATAATTAAAAAGTAAACACTTGGGAATTGATCTTTATAAACAAGATAAAGTACAAAAAATAGGATAACAGATACAAATAAACTGATAATGGTTTTAAAAAAAAGCATATTGGAAAATAATCTGTTAGCAATTTGCCATTCCCCTTTAGCTTTATGCTCCGAGATAAATCTTCCATGAATGTCTCCCACCCCGATGTTCACCAAAGCACTAGTGATTGTAATTATTGAGATGAATAAAGCGAGTTTTCCATAAATTTCAGGCCCCATAATCCTGGGAACAAACATTATAAAAAGTACTAAAAATGGAAACTGAGCTACTTTAAGTAAGAAAACACCTGATAAGTTTCGTGCAGTAACAGTTGCTTCTTTACTCGCGATTTTTACTCCCATATTAAATCCCAGGACACTGTCATGTTACATTCCATTGTGATGTGCGCTGTAAGACTACCCTTTATGTAATACCGCTTCAAATTAGTGTTTTCCGATCAGATGACCAGCCAATTAGATAATGCTTTAAAAAGAAGTTCTTGCAGCCTTTAATACTCTGTAAATTGCTTGACAGATGTGAATAACAGCAATTATTATCTTACCCCAAATTTTGCCGACATATAACCCGCAGCACGCATTAAACTGGAGAGATATACTAATGGGAAGCACAAAAGTCTATCGGAAGTCTTTTCAACATGTTTGCTTACCAAATAGGGTCGTTTAATAAGTCTCACTATTCCGCTGGATGTCGCTAAAGACATTTCTGGAGAATCTATATCTATTTCTTGTTTTTTCTGATCGGTTACAAACTGTCCAATCCCATATTTATAGTATTGCTTTAAGAAAGATTTGAGAGTGCTCCGTTGAAAGTGTGTTACCGTTATATCAGGCGAAAAGATCATTTTATATCCTTTCTTAATAAGTCTATTTTGTATTTCAGCTTCTTCACCACCATATATTAATCCTTCCTCAAAATATCCAACATCTTCAACTGCATTCTTTTTATATGACTGATTGTTCCCTACCAAAAATTTAGTATAATTATTATCAATTAGACGATCATACAGGTAATATGTGACTATTTGCTGGCCAATTCTGGCTATTATATTATCTTCAAAGCCATTAAAGACCAAGCCGCCTACAGCAGCTACGTCCGGGTATCTAAGGTGGTACTTTGCTATATTTGACACCCAATCTCGACTCACTATGCTGTCATCATCAGTAAACGCGACCACTTCCCCTTGAGCGTTTTTCACTGCTGTGTTTCGTGCTGCTCCCAAACCCTTATTTTTTTCATGTTTAATATATCGAAAGGTTACTTTAGAGTAAACATTCTTTTTATATTCTCCGACCATTTGGTCTGTTCCATCTACAGAACCATCATCTACAACTATAACTTCGTAATTATCGTAATCCTGATTAATAAAGGAATCCAAGCATTGGGACAAAAAGTTCTTTCTGTTATACGTGCAGACTATTGCAGAAATTTTTATTGTCATATCACCTCACTGTTTCAATAAATAGATGTATTATTCATAGTAAATTGCAGATTGTACCATGTTTTGCCAATAGATTTTATTTATAACAGAAAGCAGGACGCTTCCATATTTTTCAGTACTATGCGTGATGGAAAAACGCTGGGGAACAACATAGGGAAATAAATCGTGTATTGTCACGATACCTTTGCAGGGACACACTACGGAAGCTGAGTGATACGGGAAAAAGAGCAAATGAAGTCGATCCATAAGAGCTTCAATGGGCAGTCTAATCTGCTGCAAGAGCTTTCTGTTTCCTGATCTTATCACTCGAAATGATGCCGATGGATTTGAGGTCGTTAACTGTTCTGGTATTTCATCCCGGCACTAAATAAAATATCGATTTTTTGTATCAATCTTTAGCAGGCTATTGATCAGGTTATATGTATAAACAATAATACCGTTTTGCAAGCCCTTTTTAATTCCCCAGATTCCTGTTGCATCTATACTAATCTTCATATTTCTGTGCCCGGATTTATTTGCAATTGATCAAAGTATATATTTCTTCCTGAACCAATCAAATGTCCTGGTTAATCCTTCTTCAAGCGGTATTTCAGTCTCCCATCCTAATTCCTTTTTTGCCTTCGTATTATCAAAAATGACCTTTGACTGCTTCGACTTCATCTGGGCTCGCGATGTCACTCCTTTCTTAACAGCTCCCAGAAATGCGGCAACTTCATATGCAGTAGCCGCGGTATATGGAAAGATGAAAGGCAATGAAATGATGCGGGCATTTATGCCTGTGACTTTCACAAAAAGCTCCAGATATTTTTTGGGCGTTACATGGCCGTCGTCAACGAGGTTATAAATCTGTCCAACAGCATTATCAGCAAATGCAGCGCGATATATTCCATCTACGGTATTTTCTATGTATGTTAATGGCAATACTGTGTCCCCGTCTCCAATCATCAGGAATATATTGTTCGGAAGGCGAAATCCCAGATGGGGGAAGAAGACAGGTCCCAGGGGACCTATTACCTTTCCCGGGCGAACAACCGTGACTCCGAGCCCATTTTCTCTGTGAGCGTTAAGAGCCAGTTTTTCCACCTCGATTTTTGAGTATGCATATGCCCCCATACGTTCAGGGCTTTTTTGATATTTCGATCCTTCCGCAATGTTCGTATCATGAATATCCAGCAGTTCATAAACCGCCAGGGACCCGAACTGAACAAATCTTTCAATGCCCTCATCCAAGGAGGCATTTATGAGATGTCTGGTCCCATTAATTGTGGTGCGCGTCTGTTCTTCGAAGTCACTGCTGTCAGAAGCCGCAGCATGGATTACGGTCTTTATGCCTTTTACCGCTCTGCGAAGTGCATTTTCGTCTGACATTTCAACTTCCATAATATCGATATCCAATTTTTTCATCCGACCTGCACGGAGACTGTTCGGCCTAACAAGCGCGCGAACATCTTTTTTTTCTGACAGTAATTTTTTTATAAGATATGTTCCTATAAGTCCGCTTGCCCCCGTAACAAGTACGCTGGGACATGAACTGCGATGTTCCCTTTCAAATGAAGGCAGCTTCTGCTTTATGTCCACTACCGGTTCTGGCCAGACCCTGTTCATTAACTCAACCACCCTCAGACTCATATCCAGAGATACGGGCATTTTGCCTTTCTTCCGAACTGCTTCATAAAACTTGCTTATGACCGGTTCTGAATTGTTCTTATGAACTGTTCCGGTGGCAAACTTATAAATGTTTGAGACAGCCTCCCTTAAGCTCTGCCTGCTCACCTGAAATCCTGCAAGACCTCTTGTAACAGCTCGAGGAAGGTCGGACTTTGTTCTTACTATTAAAATGTTGCTAAAGGTGTCCGCCTGTATAGTCCCCTTTTTCCCTTTTATTGTCAGACTTTCAGCTTCAGGCTTTTCATTCAATGAAAGACTTATATACCCCATAATACTTGATGAATTAATTATTACCCTGATTTCATCCGGCCACCCTTCAGGCAGGCGGCCATGGCTCTTACTGACACAATGAACTTCCCGGAGGTCTGACATAAATTCTAAAACCAGAGAGGCCGAATGGGGCATGAGGTCTTCAAGAGGTCCGCCGTTCATTCCATAAATCCAGTGAGTAAATTCGGCCCCTTCTTCAGTCATGGGCTGATAACGCGTCGGTTCAAAGGACTGGTATGCCTCTACAGATACAATATCACCAACAACTCCTCCAAGCGCAAGTTCCCTAGCTCTTCGGACTACTTCCGAAAAGAGAGCACTATGGCCGACACATAATTTGACATTGTTTTTTACAGCCTCTTCAATCATGCTCTTTGCGTCTCCTGCCATTAATGCCATGGGTTTCTCAACAAATACGTGGCAGCCGTGCTTCATTGCCATAATACTGTTTTGAGCATGGTGCTGCGGAGGAGTAAGTACATGTACAATATCCGGTTTCTGTTCCATGATCATGGCTTCAGCATCATCAAAATAATTGCTGATGTTAAAATCTCTTGCTGCTGCCTTTGCCCTAGTAATGTCTACGTCCGCTACCCCGACAATTGCTACATCATCCTGCTGCTCAATAACCGGAACATGAGAAAACGCAATGTGCCCTCCACCAATGATCGCTACTCTCATATATTTCTCACCCTTTCTCTATCGTTTACTCATATTAGCAGATTAATATACAGCAATCATACTGCTCAAGCATGTTATACCATTCACAGCAGGCTGTAATTTCGCTCACCAGCTTCCATTTCACAGAGGTTACGCCTCTTGAAACAGAACCTTATTAAATATACCGTTCTGATTAAATGAAATAATGCAGGGAAAAGTCATAACTCTAGAATAGCTGTTTCTGACAGTCGCCCTTATTCTTGTTTGCAGGTTCTCATTGATCAGCCATAATAGCATGGAAAATGTCCAGTGTTTCTCTCGCTGCTTTATCCCAACTGTATTTTTTCGTTCGACTGAACCCTTCGTTAATCATACTCTCTCTGAGATCTTTGTCTCTGATTACTTTCAAAACAGTTTCGGTAATATTGCCGACGTCCATAGGATCAACAAACATTGCAGCAGATCCCGCAATTTCAGGCGGAGCCCCTGTTTCAGAAGTCACTACAGGACACCCGCATGCCATAGCTTCAACAATCGGAATTCCGAAACCCTCGTACATGGATGGAAATAACAACAATTCTGCCATGCTGTAGATCGCCGGAAGATCTCTCTGGCTCACCCAGCCGGTAGGAACAATATCATCTTTTAACTCCAGTGATCTGATCTGATCATGGTACTCTTCAAAATCCATTTCCAGGTCACCTGCCGCTACTAATTTCACCGGTGCTTCAAGCTGATCTTTGATGAGCCTGAGGGATTTAATAACGTTCAGAAAATTTTTCCCCGGATAACTCTTTCCTATATAAAGGATGTATCTTTCCGGAAGATCAAATTTGCTCCGACAGTTCTCCAGTGTATCTTTGTCCCTGACCGGGATAAAATGGGGATCTGTGGCGGAATGTACTACATAAAGTTTCCTGGAGTCAACACCTATATGATGTATTATGTCATCTGCAGTAAATCTTGATACAGAAGAAATCGCCGTAGCCTTTTTGCAGTACATCGGCATCATGATATTAATATAAAACCTGTCGATCATACCGCAATTCCCCGGGTGAACAAACCATTCAGAACCATGCATCACCATAACTGATTTCCTGCGGGTCAGCAGCGGTACCGTAAATTTGGTATGAAATAGCAGATCTATTCTCTCACGACTCATTTCAATGGGTATTTTAATCTGGTCCCAGATGACTTTATTGTATGACTTAACAAGCTTTTCCTTCACATGGCCATACTGTTTATAACGGCCGAGATACTCCGGGTTGCGGTAAAAGAGGACATATTCATTTTTATCGTCAAAAGGTATGATATGGTCCATCAGATTCTGCGTGTAGATACCAATCCCCTGTTTCTCATCTATTGTTCTCAGCATAACACCTATCCTCATAAAACCTGGTCATTCCCCCGGAATAAAATTAGTATTTCGGGAATATCAGTGAATTGTTCACTTACATCAGCCAACTATTTCAACACGATAATACCAGTAAAACTGCTGTTGACTGATATCTGATTCATCCTCTATCGCACCACGAATCCCGAAGAGTCCGCGATCTATCCTCTGACTACGTTCTTCTGAAGTTAATTTGCCGATAACTTCAATACCGTTCACTCTGAAGCTGTTAATTGTATCCCGTTCAACATCGTGGTCAGCGACGATCTCATATTCCCCCTCCGACATCGAATATGGAAGAACTGAATCGGGAATGATTGTGTTTGTGCGGTATCCATTTTTTCCGTCACCAACACGATACACTAATCCTCCGGCTTGCCCCGAACCGCCGACGTTCAGTAAAACACCAATAAAAGTAGAGTTAAACTCCTGAGGCCCGGAAGGGTCCGCAAGAATGAAAATACCCGCCTCCTGTCTGCCGGAGGATATCCTCATGCCAACACCCATAGACAGACTTACGCGAGTGGAGTACCGGATTACTCCGGATTCAGGACTCGTCCTATCCTGGTAAAGCCTTGTGATATTAGTACCACTTCCTGGTGCTCTATAACGTATAGATGTCTGATACAGGTCTATTTTCATGTCTCCTTCATGCACGGCCTCAATCCATCTATGCTGCTCTATTTTCCCCTGATTCAGATCGTCACTATTCTCCCTGTTAAAATAATCCCGAAAAACAATACGGTCATCTACCGAGGGCGGTTCTGCCTTTTCAATAATCAATGAATTCATCCTTATGCTGTGGAAACCTTCATCTACAACTCTTTTCAGTTTATTGGACACGCCCTTTGCATAAATGTGATCTTTGACAATCCATCTTACCCACCCCTGATACCATGTTCCTGAATGTCTCCAGCTCCATCCGGCATACGCGGGATCGCCCACAACAATGCGAAGATGAGCGTCGGTCACCTCAACAAGGCCTGTCCCCTCTATTAAGAAGTTTCCCTTTACAGCAAGAGGGGCTCCGAAATTGGCGCCTGCAAATACAACATCATGTGAGCGGCATTTAAAACTGCGCTGATCCACTACGGGCAGAGGCCCTCCCGGGTTCACGGAAGCGCAGGTAACGCGATACCAGCCATCAGGAAGATCAATGCGGAAAACCATCGGCACATTGTCAAAGTGCGCGCCCTGCATATTTGAAAGTTCAAGACGTCCTGCTTCAGCAGGAGATGTTATCGTGCCGTCATGAAGCTCAATTGCAGCATATTGGCCTCGGTCGCGGCCGTTGCCGGCCAGATCTGTCAGCCACCCATACCCCCGCGAACCACTATAGATTGAGCCATCGTATTCTTCCCATCCTTCAGGATTGGGAGTCATGCGGCTTCCCTTGACTACAAAATTGATTTTCTTTATTATGCCCCTCATCCTGTCAACTCCATTTTCCGAAACCATATCTGACTGATAGTTATTTGCTGACACTACTGTTTGATAAAAAGATATCAAAAGGAGACAGGCACCGGCGACATAAAACCTGCGCTTCATAAATCCTGCTTCTGCCGCACTTTCATTCTAACAAGCTTACGCGTTATTTCATATTTGTTTTTGACCAGGTAATTGCCGATAGCAAGATAGTCCAGATGTCCAAGTTTAAAAGCCCTCAGAGCATCGTAGGGAGTACAGACAATCGGCTCTTCATGCATATTGAAGCTCGTGTTAATGATTACGGGCACGCCTGTCAGGTCATCGAAAGCCTTTATTATATTATGGTAGCTTGGATTATCAGTGTTTCTCACAAGCTGGGGACGGGCTGTGTTGTCAATATGAACTACACCGGCACAATGCTCCCTCATCCATTCTGTACAATTAAATGTAACTGTCATAAATCTTGCTGCATCTTCTGCACCCTTGAAATTCACAAAGCACTGCTCAGCCTTTTCATATAACACGGAAGGCGCAAAAGGCATGAATTCCGTTCTCACAAGGTTTTTATTAAGCCAGTCATTAACATTCGAATCAGAGGGATGGTAAAGGATTGATCGGTTGCCCAGCGCTCTGGGACCGTATTCCATTCTCCCGTTGAAGCGGGCGACTACATATCCCTCTGCCAGCAGTGATGCTATCTCTTTTTCTATTTCTTCAAACCGCCTGTGTTTATAGCCCGCATCCTTTATGGCCGATTCAATTTCTGAATCATCAAACTCAAAGCCTAAATAAGCATCGTTAATAACAGGGGCTTGAGGGAATGCACCACTGGCGCTCATACTCTCCGCCCAGGACGCAAGCGCAGCACCTACAGCAAGACCCTCATCAGACATTCCGGGATGAATAAATATATCTTCAACTTCTTCCAGTTCAAAAACTTCCTGGTTTATTCTTACGTTGGCAAATACTCCTCCGGCAAGGGCCAGTTTGGTCATCTTCGTTTTCTCCATCCAGTACTTCACGTAATCTCTGCACAAATTCTCTGACAGCTTTTGAATACTGGAAGCGAGGTCATCTCTGCTGAAATTTTCACCTATCACATTTTTTATTTTTTCTATGGCACTGTTGAAAAGCACACCGCCTGTATTTACCATTCTGCCCTTTGAACAGGAAATAAGCGAATTGATTGAATCGTAATATACAGGTTTCCCACGGGCAGCAAGACCTGTTATCTTGCCCTCATGCTTTTTTGCCTTAAAACCGCAGATCGCTGTTACGTATGCATAGTAATTACCGAGCGAATCATAACTGTCGACTTTTGAAAGAAGTTCAAGTCTGCCGTCTTTTCCCAAATAAACATGAGAGGAGTTGCGGTCTCCGCCGCCGTCCATGGTAACAACCAGCCCGTCCTTGTAACCACTGGTAAAATAAGCAGAAGCAGCGTGAGTGTAATGGTGGTCATGGAAAGATACAGGGGCGTTTATTGAAAACTCATTACTGAGAATCTCTCTTATTCTTTTCCTTCTTTTAATGTTAATCGGTCTTCTTAGCAGATAATATAATGACTTGAGTACGGGAATACTGTTTGCCACTTTACTGAATTTCGACGCAAAGTTAAAAAACAGATTATGTGTATCACGAATGTCCCCTCTTTCTTCAAACCAGCCTTTCCACTCTTTAATTTCCTCATTCAGTTTCATGTCAACCTGGGCTATGCCCACTGCATCGATACGGGTAGGCTCTATTCCTGCTATTTTCAACACGGCCTTTATTGAAGCGCGGGGAAATCCTCTTGCCTGTTTCAGTCTCACAAGTCTCTCCTCATTAATGGCTGCAACAATCGCTCCATCAACAATGACAGCAGCACCGCTTGTCTGACCGTCCGTAATTCCCAAAATTACCATTCACTATTCTCCTTCAGATTACCTTACCAGGCATATATTGTAACTGTTACATCCTCAGCCACTTGTCAATTTCTCCTATGGCCCTGCTCATTACCTTCCTGTCATATATATTGAATCCGAGCACTCCCATTGAATTAAAGTAATGGTCAGAATTTTCTATCGTCATATATTTTTTCGGTTCACTCAACAACTCATAGTATTCTCTCAGGTATATCTTGTCCGGATCATTTTCAAGCTCACCATCAATAAGAAACAGGGGCTTATGAGTAGACTCCGAAAAATAGGGAATATATCGGGCCATATCAGAGGCGTTCTGTTTAAGCCATATCTCTTTTGTATACCATGTGGGGAACTCCTTTTTATAGACAAGCTTTCTGGTTTTCTGTGCTCTCTGCCAGAAATACTCAACATCTTTCGGGTCCTCTGCTCTCTCCGATGACCGGCGAGGAGGTCCAATGGCAACAATTTTCCGAAAACCGTCTTCCTGAATCCCCATTTCAAATGCTGAGTCAGCTCCTCCGGAATGCCCTATAACATAGACTTCATCCTTATCAATATAATCAAGCTTGATCATATATGATAGTGCTGCCATGACATCTTTATTATTATCCAGTGCCTCTACCGAGTCGAGTTGGAATGGATCATCAGATTCTCCGTACCCTGCGAAGTCTATTGTTAATACGATATATCCCATTTGAGCAAATCTGCTCGCCATTATCAAATACATAGACAGTTTCCTGCCAAGTGGGGTATTGCCATGCAGCAAAATAATACCCGGCCTTTTTCCATCGCCCTTTACGCCATAAAGACTTGCTGATATCCCGAGCCCGTCACTTCGTTTCAGTTTTATGTCTTTGTCCGGAAGGCAGAGGCAAAACCAGAGATCTGTAATATCATTTTTTTCAAGAAATTGTATAAGCCTTTGGGCTCTCCAGGGAAGTTTCTCTTTAATGTCATCCTTAAAAAGAAAAAGAAGAATGCCTGTAGAAATAAACAACAGGACTAAAACTGAAATGGCTTTTTTCACTCGACCGCTCTTTGGCGCATTAGCCGTCCGGACATCCGGGCTTGTGCATTCAATTATCTATGCCCCTGCCCTGCTTTCGTTATAGACACTAAGTACCACGTCCTCTACTTCTTCACGATTCATCCGCTCAATAAATAATCTGTGCCAGATTTCCATATTCAGCAGCATCCAGATCCTTACATGATTATCGATCTTATTGCTTCTATGTGACTCAATTAAATCCTTCACCTTTTCTTTACGAAAAATCCCTTCTTTTACAAAGTGGGATTCGAGAAGCATTTTAGTAACAAAATCATAGAGCTCATTTCTAAACCAATAAGCTACAGGAAACATGAAGCCCTGTTTTTTCCGGCTTAAAATCTCACTCTGAAGATAACGTTCGCCCAGTTTCCTCAGCACATATTTAAGGGTCCTGTTGCGTATCTTGATCGTGCTGGGAAATTTTGCAAGCGTTTCGACCAGTGCGTGATCCAGAAACGGCGAGCGCGCTTCAAGACTATGGGCCATGTTCATTCTGTCAGTAAGCATCAAAGTATGTTCAGGCAGTCTCGTCATAAAATCCGCATAAAGCATTTTATCAATCTGATCTTCTGCATTTGGTTTATCATATTGTTGAACAATCACGTCCGTTGAATTTATTTTCTTTAGACGGTTCCATATATCGGGGTGAAAAAGGGCGGCTTTATCGCTGTGATTAAAACGGAAGAAGGCTGTTGCCTCCGCATATCTCTCGCCATCTTCAAAAAAAGAGAGCTGGTTTACCCACCTCATCTTTTGTGTAGCGCTCTTATATGTAAAACTGTCCGGAATCATATCTACAAGAGGGGCGATCATTGACTTCCTCACAAAATCCGGGATCATTCGATAGTAACTGATCATTCTTAATCCGGCATACCTGTCAAATCCCGCAAACAGCTCATCTCCCCCGTCGCCTCCCATCACGACCTTAACATGATGAGACGCAAGCCGGGCGCCATGAAACATGCAGGCAGCTATGGGATCAGAAGGCTCATCCATGTGCCATATCATTTTAGTCAGGAGAGTTACAAGGTCGGCCTTGACCAGTTCTTCAACATGATCGGTCTTATACTGCGAGGCTACCATCCTGGCATAAGGCAATTCATTGAAATCGTCCTCTTCCACACCAATAGCAAACGTTTTAAAATTTGATTTCAAAAGGCAGCCCATAACAGCTACCACCATACTGGTATCCATACCCCCGCTCAAAAAAGCGCCTATATCCACATCACTTACCAGGTGTGATTCAATGGCACTGGTCAGGTGTTCGTCCAGACACTCAATATATTCGTTGTCCGAGAGTAGAAGTTTTTCATTGAAATCAATATCCCAGTAACGGTCCAGCCGCACCTTTCCCTTCTGGAAAACAAGTATATGGGCCGGCGGTAATTTCTTTATTTTGTGAAACATTGTACCGGGAGAAGGAATAAACCTTAATGAAAAGTAATGATGAACAGATTCATAGTCGATGTCCCTGTCGACTTCATTACCCGTCAGAATAGACTTGATTTCCGAAGCAAAATGAAAAATATTATTATCATAGAGATAGAAGACCGGTTTTTGCCCTAACCTGTCACGCGCAAGAAGCAGTTTCTGGTTTTTCTCATCCCAGATAGCAAACGCATACATTCCACTGAGTCTTTCAACACACCGGTCACCATATTCCTCGAAGAGATGGATAATGACTTCCGTGTCTGACCTCGTCCTGAATGTATGTCCCCTGTTAATGAGTTCTGCTCTCAGCTCCCGGTAATTATAGACCTCTCCGTTGCATACAATCCATACGGATTGATCTTCATTGCATATAGGCTGCTTTCCGCCTTCAAGGTCAATAATACTTAAGCGGCGATGTCCCAATCCAACCGGCCCCTTAATATAGTACCCTTCATCATCGGGACCTCGATGAACAAGCATGTTGTTCATAAGCATCATTTCTTCCCGGCTTACTCCGGATTTATTGATTTTTCCGCAGATACCACACATTATAAATTAATCGCATCCCGATCCTCAGTTATTATGATTTTCATTAAAAACAATCTGCTTACGGCAGTCACGGAGACCTTCCAGAAAAGAAACCCGGGGTACAAAGCCAAGGAGCTTTCGTGACTTTGATATATCAAAAGAATTATTTGTATCAAAAAACTCCAGTGTCCTCCTTGACAGGGGAGGTTCCTTTTTCATTAATCTAAAAACACCTTCTGCAGCGGCTGCAAGTACGAAGCCCATCCAGTATGGAATTCTGATTCTGGGTTTCTGTATTTCAAGCGCCGTACAAAAATTATCGACCAATTCATTGGTCGTAATGGCACGTTCTCCGCCAATAACAAACATCTCACCTATTGCAGACTCTTTGTCCATGGCAAGCCTGAATGCGTCCATCATATCTTTAATGTATATGGGGTGGCGCATGTTATTACACTTGCCGATCATTATAAACATCCCTTTCCTCAGGGCCCGGGACAATTTCATTGTTCTCGGGCAGCCCGGACCGAAGACCCATGCAGGCCTGATGATGACTACAGAAAAGGATGTTTCCCTGCTGAACTTTATCACTTCTTCCTCTCCGGCCACTTTTGTTTCACCATAGATCGATTGAGGAACACAGGGCGTTTCTTCATTGGCAGGCCAGGATTTCAAGTTGCCATATGCACCTACCGAGCTTACATGAATAAACCGTGAGACACCGCTGTTTTTTGCCAGCTCCAGAAATGCCCTCAGGCTGTGAACATTAATGTTCCAGTACTCCTCTTCTGTAAGGCTGATCTCCAGATGGGCACTTGCCAGATGAAATATTATCTCTACTCCTTCCAGAAGTTTTTTCATGAGTTCCTTATCCCTGAAATCTCCGATGACAGGTCTGAAATCCTCCCCGGAACTATCATCCGGGAAGTGCAGATCAACCCCCGTTACATCATATCCCGATGCAGAAAGGTCCCTGCAGAGATGATATCCTATAAAGCCTCCGCCTCCTGTAATTAATACTTTTCTCATTCCGCCATTACTCCCCCGATTTTTTTCCTGATACCATTACCGCGTAACCGGTGATGTAAAAAAAGAGCACATCCAGCCTCGATATCAACCAGAATAAGGGGTAGATAAATGAATACATCCTGTATGTCTTTTCAACCGATTTCAACTGGTCCTTTGTTGCCGGCGCAATAGTGCCCTCCTCTACGGCCGCTTTGCTTTTTTTCGAAAGTATCATTACATACAGATAATTTATGCTCAGCTCAAGCATCTCAGTAAAAAACCGTGAGAAACTGCTCTCTTTATATGGTTCGATATTTGCTGATTTCATGACCTCCTTTAACTCTGGGATATCCAGCCCTTCCCTGAAATGACCGTATTTTTCTTTTGTCATACCCACAGCATTTTTTATCCGCGTAACAAGTTTTTTCTCATCACCATTAGGCACGGTAATTACAACCTGGCCGCCCTTTCTTGCAACTCGCCAGAGTTCGCCGGTAAAAGGCACCGGATCTGCAAGGTGTTCATGAACGTCAATTGATACAATACAATCAAAGGTCTCATCCTCAAATGGCAGTTTTTCAACTTCAATTTTATGAACTTTATCCTGCAATAGTTCTTCCATTTCCTTTATACTTTTATCTTCCAGATCGGCCCAGGACCATTCACCGCCTATTTCCCTGAGATAATAGTTCATTGCACCATTGTTGTCACCACACGTTACCAGCAGACACTTCCCATTAACCTGAATATCCTCAATATGTCTCTTCAGATGCTTCAATCTGAATTTCTTTTTTAGAGTCTTTTGAAACATTTTTACCTGCCACGGTGTTGTATCAGACATACCCTCTCCTTTCAAAATCACCCTGCACAACATAACGATCCCTTGATTCAGGCATGATAAAACCTCTCCATCCAGAGCTGAAAAAGCATCAGGCTCCATATCTGATGACTATTGTTCATTCTATTATCAAGATGGTCTTTCATCATCGTCTCAATATAATCGGGATTAAAGATCCCCTGTTTTTCTATACGGTCATATGAGAGCATATCGGTCATCATGGGTTTAACCGGGCCCTTGAGCCAGTTCTTCATTGGAATGCTGAAACCCTGTTTGGGCTTGTTTATCACATTATCAGGCAGCATCTTTTCCGTCATCTTCTTCAGCACATACTTTGTCTTAAAATTTTTTATCTTTAAGTCCTGGGGGATTGAAAGGGCGAATTCCACAACCCTGTGGTCCAGAAAGGGAACCCTCGCCTCAAGAGACGTTGCCATACTCATCCTGTCGACCTTGACAAGGATATTGTCCACGAGATATGTTTTAATATCTAAGTACATTGACCTGTTGATCCCGCAAAGCCTGTTCTTATCAAGGTATCTCGTGATGAATGAAAATGCGCTGCCAGCATCGATGCTTCTGGAGACTTCATCACTGAAGATATGATTATTTTCTTCAGGTCTGAGGAATATCATCCAGCGGAAGTGATCATATTGCTCAGGCATGGATGTCCCTCCTACAAAACGCTTAATCTTGTTGATCACTCCTTTCTTCTTTTCAGTGGGAGGCAGAATATTGGCAAGCGGCTGGATGATATACTTCCTTAAATGAAAGGGGATCAATGAGTAATACCGGTAAAGTTTTTGTGCTATATATGTGTCATACCCCCCGAAAAGTTCATCTCCTCCATCCCCTGAAAGAATTACCTTTACTTTCTCCCTTGCCAGTCTTGATACTAAATATGTCGGGAAAATAGAAAAGTCACCGATGGGATCATCCATGTAATTGATAAGGTTTTCAATAAGGTCTATAGCAGAGGGCTCTATTACCTGGTCTGTATGATCTGTGCCAAACAGTCCAGCTACCTGTGCCGCATAACTCAGCTCGTTGTAGCTTTTATCATGAAAACCAATCGAGAATGTCTTCGGCTTACTATCAAGCAGTCCGGTCATTTGCCCCACAATTGAGCTTGAATCAATACCGCCACTCAGGAAGGCGCCAAAGGGCACATCAGACCTGAGACGTAATCTTACAGAGTCCCTAAGCAGAGATTCGAGCTCTTCAACAGTCTCTTCCTCCGACCGCTCCTTTTCCTCTATCTCTTCGGCGCTCCAGTATTGCCTGATCTTAACACCACTGCTATCTGCGTAGAGAAAATGACCGGGGGGAAGTTTTTTGATGCTCTGTATTAATGTTCCCGGAAAGGGGATAAATTCAAAGGCCAGATACTGGGACAAGGCCTCAAGATCCAGTTCAAGGTCCAGGTTTTTTTCCTCCAATATTGCCTTGATTTCTGAACCAAATATTAATCTATTCTTATCGAGCATGTAATAAAAAGGCTTGATGCCCAGCCTGTCGCGGGCACAGAATAGTTCTTTATTCTTTTCGTCCCAGATAGCAAATGCGAACATACCGTTTAAATATTTGAGGCATCCCTCTGAATACTCCTCATAGAGATGCAAGATAACTTCTGTGTCAGAATTTGTTTTGAAAGTATGGCCTTTTGTCACAAGATCTGGTCTCAGTTCCTTGTAATTATATATTTCTCCGTTAAATACTATATAAAGTGAGTTGTTCTCGTTGGAGATTGGCTGCTTTCCTGTTTCGAGATCAATAATGCTCAACCTTCTCATTCCTATTCCTATATTATCTTTTATATAACTTCCCACATCATCCGGCCCTCTGTGAACTATGGTCTGACACATACTTTCTATGATATTTGTATCAACAGTTTCGCCATTAAGTTTCAGATATCCAACTATTCCACACATAATAATTATGTATTTAAAAAATTAAAGTCCTGCGGGGACATATACGGCCTTTGTCTCTTCTTTCTCCTGTCTGATTCTTGCCTCATCCCAACCAAGTTCCTTTCCCATGATTTCAGCGGATTCATTCAGGGCATTACCTCCAGGATTTTCCGCTGAACCAAGGTCTGTCCTTCGCAAAACTACATCGGACAATTTAAGGGCCATTTCATTGCGAACGCTGTTAACAATTTCAGCCCTAATTACTTCTGATGAACCGGAAATTGTCCGTAATAATCCCTGGTCTTCATCCATGTATTTCAGAATTTTGCTGTATTCCGAACCGTAGTTGTGTACAAGATGCGTGACCACTTTTTCATCCATTCGTGTATTATCTATTGCATTTGACAAGTAATCAGTAAACTTCCCGGTCTCCCCGCCATAAAGAGGTATTTCTTCTGTCATACATTCAGGGGATGTTCTGCACAGCTTTTTACATATCAGATCAACCGTTTTTCCTGCGACGTGTCTGTGGGTGGTATATTTCACACCAACCACGGTTATTAAACCACCAACATTATCTTCAATCGCGTGATCGTAAATTTTGTGCTGAGTTTCGAGATTGACCATTCCTGTATCCTGCCTGACTTCGGTCATCGGAAGCAGTCCCCCATGGAAAAAGCTGATCTCCTCCCTCCTGATATCCGCTGCCGGATAGGCTTTATTAACAGTTTTCAAGAATGCCCTTATTTCCGGTTCCCTGATCCTGAAGTCATCCGGTTCTCCATAATAGGGGAGATGGATTGTGCCGATGATCGTAAAATCTCTCCACGGGAGAAAAAACAATATCTGGCTTCCTTTATAAATTGTTCCGTCTACCCTCTTATACGTATACGGGCCCGGCAGGCCAGCTGCGTGTTTAAGAAGTAGTCTCTTTTTCACAACTATATTCATTGCGGATGAATGTAAAAACCGTTTTACAGTATTCCCGCCGTTTTGTTTTTTCAATATATCATCTATCCAGGGACCTCCAGCATTAACTACAACTTTAGCCTGTATGTCAAAGGTATCGTCGCTTAATGTATCCCTGGCATTGACTCCTCTTATCCAGTTTCCGTCATTTAAAAAACCTTCACACTCAACATAATTAGCAAACTGCGCTCCAGCCCCGGAAGCTGATAGTGCATATGAAAGAACGAGACGTTCAGTATTGAAACATTGGCAGTCATACCATAAAGCACCTCCTTTCATTTCCGCATTTTCATACCCGGGCACATACTCCTTTATCTCTTTTTTAGAAATTAACCGACCTCCGGGCACTGTTTTGTCATCACTGCTTAACCTGTTTCTATCAAAACCAATAAGGTCATTGGCCTGCAACGCCACAAATAAGGCAGTCCTGCTCTTCATTTTGTAACCATACGTCGGCATTATCACGGGAAGAGGAAAAACAAGATGGGGCGCTATATTCATAAGTACTGCACGTTCATGAATGGACTGTCTCATCCTCCTGAAGTCAAAACGCTGGAGATATCTTAATCCACCATGAATTGTCTTCAGGCTGTTTGATGATGTTGCACCTGCAAAATCACCTTTTTCAATCAAGGCAACTTTAAGCCCTCTCAGCGCTGCATCCCAAGCAATTGAGACACCATAAACTCCACCCCCGATTATGAGGACATCATATTGCTCATTTGACAGTATATTCAGGTCTCTTATCATATATAAGCCGGCTTATTGCAAAAGTTTCAACAAACAACGCATCTTACTCTCATATACCCTTCGGGAATACTTCTCATCGTACAGCTGCAGCGCATTCTTAACTGTATGTTCATGGTTTCCTTTTTCGTTTAATGCAGAAATTATGCCACGTGCCATATCTTCCGGTTCAGGTTCAACCAGATAAGCCACACCCTCATCCAGTACTTGAGTATGGGAATATATATTAGTGGCTACAAGGGGAATTCCACTGGCAAGCTGCTCATAGATTTTTAAGGGCGTGTTAGTCCCTGCGCTCCGCGGTGACATTATGACCGATGCAAGACTGTTATAATATTTGGCCATTGACTGGCTCACGCGCCCCCTAAAAAAGGAATTCTGCTGAAGACCCGTCTGGTCAGCAAGCTGCCTGTATTTTTTCACCTGTGAAGGCGTCCCTCCGACTACCAGCAAAAAGGCATCGGGATATTCACTCACAACCTTTTTAAACGCTCCAATAAGAATATCTATCCCCTGATAATGTTCCAGGGTTCCTGCATACACTACAAACCGTTTCCCTTCCGGCAGGATTGGAAGTGACTCTTCAGTTGAAGCCTGACCAGAACCCATTCCTGAGTTTGTCCCTTTTGCAGCTACCTTCACCGGCTCAAAGATCGAATTCTCTATCAGAAAATGTTTTTTCTTATCATCGATGAATTTCAGGGCATATTCCTCAAGGTCCGGACATATGGTAATTACTGCATCCGATTTTTTAAGACAGGTATCTTCGAGTTTCTTGAACAAGCCGATAAGAAACTTTGATTTTGTGAATTGAAAGTTGCTCAACTGCTGGGGAAGACTTGAATGCATGTCATATACCAGCTTGAATCGGAAGAGCGGTTTAAAGAAGCGGCAATAAAATATCGATTCCTCATGGGCATGAACAAAGTCATACCGCTTTTGAATAAGAAGTGCTAATGTCCAGATCACCATAAAAATATCGAGAAAGAGCTTTAGCATGGAAGGGCCTGTCTTCACATTGCCCAGAAATGCAAATCTCGGTAATCTGATTATCCTGACCCCGGGGATATCAACATCCTCTCCCTCACCATAAGTCAGGAGATCTATTTTAACACCAAGCTCCGCTGTCACAAGTGAGCGGTAGTAGACACTGAATGGTGTACCCCTTGGTGAAAAAAACGGCTGCGGTGAAATCACCAAGGCTTTCATTTTCCGATAGACACTTTTTTATGTCTTCTCTTCAACATCTGCATTAGAATTTGATTTCGAATAAAAAGATGCGGCCTCTCCAGATGACCATAGGTCTCGATACGCGTTGCCGGCTCCTGGAGTAAACCTTTAATAGTCATTGCGGGATAGTCAGGAATGATGGAGTCCTTTATGAAAAAACCGAAACTGCCCGCTTTATGGCACTCATGTTCAAAAGGCAATGGATCACTACCGGGAAGTATTCTTATCCCCCTGATCTCAGCCAGACTGAAATGAGACGGGCATGACCAGAATGCCGGCCTGCCTCCATTATCCCCTAAAAACAGGCATTGTTCATCTGATGCTTTTAAATATTCTTCCAGTATCTCCCCCCTGCGCCCCAGCCACTTGCCTGCCCCCCAGGGTATAACCGGGACAGCGTCTGCCTGGAGAGTTTTCCCTATTGTGTCCATTAGGGGATATCCGTCTTCGATAAACTTATCAGTTGCCAGGGCCAGCACCTCGAGGTTCTCGGCGGTTACAATCTGACGGCCAGCCATGATGAACAGATCACGTCCATCGTTCCGTTTTGCATATATTGAACAGTTCTCTTTTGTATGGTGAAAGGTCCAGTCTGGAATAATATTTTTATCAGTATGCCCGTTGATAGATTCCCATATTTGTTTGAACTTATTGTCATTGCTCGTTTCTGTTAAAAACAGTACAGCTGAAAACCTGCTTCCGTTATTAAGCCGTGAAGCTTCGGTGCTGAAGTTCAAAACAGCTGCGTTTAAAAATACCGGCAGGTCAAAGCAGTCATAGATATGCACGTGTGCATCAGCTAATATCATATGGTCGATTGATCTATATAATCTTTTCGATCACAAATTCTTTCTTTTTCCGGCCATGGGTGAACACAATAATCTCGCCTAAAAGGCCTACACTGGCTGACTGAATGCCGAGCAACATAAAGAAAAATGACAATAACAGAGAAGGGCGATTGCCGATCGGGATCTCGTATATAAGTTTTTGAGCAACAATAAATGTGGTTATTATAAATCCGGTTAATATAAAAAAGACGCCGATAGATATAAAAAATCGCAATGGTTTTTTGGAAAATGAAGTATTAAAGTAAAGAGTAAAAATATCAATTAATCTGTTAACATATATCGGTACATGATAAAATCCCGCCTTTGCCTGCCTGGGTTCACCATGCTCTCTGTAGTGTTCACACATAATTTCTTTACATGTAAACCCTTTTCGGGCTGCATATACTGGGAAAAATCTGTACATGTTTCCATATAACTCCGTCTCCTCAATTACCTCTCTCCTAAATACACTGACATTACAGCTCAGGTCAAACATCTTAATTCCGGTAATCCATCTTACTATTGCATTGAACAGATTGGATTGCATTTTATAAAAAGAAGGATCAAACCTGTTTAGCCTGCAAGGACTGATTATGTCGGATTCATCACTCACGGCATCAAGTATCTGGTTAAAAGACTTAACTGTGAGCTGCTGGTAAGCACCACTGGCAAAAATATATTTACCACCGATCTCTTTTAAAACTGACTTAAGGCATATTGCATAAGACGTCTTTTTGCTCATCTCGAAGACTTTGGTTTTGTGATTAGGCATATAATTATTTTTATACAGTTTTTTTAAAAATCCGCCGGTCCCATTCGCAATAATGACCACTTCAAACGTATCCGACCTTGAGCTGAACACATTAATTATTGTCTTTAAATAGCGTGGGAAATCTTCGTTCTTCTTATCCAGCAAAAAAACAACTGAATATTCTACTGATACTTGTTTCATTCTGCGTCGCCTTTCATCGTTATAGTCTTCTTTGTAACTTCAGGCATTTTAGTGTGAGACAGGTCGCTCGTGCCAACCACAAGTTCTCCCAGAACACCGAGAGCAATCAGATGTGATACGGCCATTCCGTTTAATGCCGTGACAACCATGAAAAAAACTGATTTCCCCGAGGTCCAGTCAAGCATGACAGAAAGACCGCTAAGGATCCCAAAACATACTGTCAGTAAAATAAACGGCAGTGCGCAAATAACAAATCCTTTCAATGGTGTTGAAGAAAAACCGATTATCAGACTAATGCCAATAATATCACTAAAAACCTTAAAGATACGGTTAAAGCCGTATTTCGAATCACCGTATTTTCTTGGATGATGTTTAACCGGTATTTCTGTCACTCTGGCCCCTGTTAAACTTGCTAGTGCAGGTAAAAATCTATGCATCTCTCCATATGCATTCAACGGTTTTATGCATTCAGATCGGTAAGCCTTCAATGTACAGCCATAATCATTCAACTTCACTCCGGTAGTCAATGAGATAATTGCATTAGCAATCCTGGAAGGAAATACTCGTGAAAAATTATCTTTTCTGTTTTTGCGCCAACCGCTGACAATATCGTTACCCTCATCCAATTTTTCTAAAAGGGACGGGATATCAGACGGGTCATTCTGCATGTCTCCATCCAATGTAATGATTATATTACCCGTTGCATAATCAAATCCGGCAACCATAGCGCTTGTTTGACCATAATTACGACGTAATTTGATACTTCTTAATTTTGGATTTGATTTTTTTAATTTTTCAATGACCTTCCAGGTTATGTCTGTTGATCCATCATCTACAAAAATAACTTCATAAGCAAGAAAAAGTTTTTGGAGTTCAGTATCAATTTTGTAAAAAAGCGCCTCTACATTCTGCCATTCATTATATAATGGAACCACAACAGACAAATCCATGATATTAATATCCTTAAATCTTCTTTTTGATATCGTCCAGTTTGTGTTTGTAGCTTGTATAACAGGTTTTATTGCAGCAGAACTCAGAGCACATCTTTAAACTCCGATTAGACATGCATTCCCCTGATTGTTTAGTTCTTCCGAGCATTAGAGGTTTCTCATTCTGGCGCTTCTGGTCAGAAATGATAACTTGATCTATCTGTAACTCTTTAGAAACAGTTTCCATTATATTAAGAGCAACTATTTGCACTGCTCCGCCCTTTCAGTCACATATGACTTCCGTTTGGCTGAAAAAATGTTATGCATACATCGATTTAAACTAAATAAGTTTAGTAGATTCAGATATCGAGATATTTCACTAATTACATTGATGAATTAAGTAGTCTGATTAAATGTAGGATTTCTTACAATTATTGAACCTATAGTTATTAATATTATTCCAACTCATAAAAGTCACTCTTTAGATAATGTCAATCAACCTGCTCAACATACCTTACTCATGATTCACTAACACTATCTTCTTATTCTAACTCCTCTTTTTTTTGACCTTTATTGTCTTGCTCTTTTTTAACTTGTATTTTTTTGAATTTTGAAACCCGGGCTGAAAGGTCATCCAACATGTCATCGTCCACAATTTTCACCATTACTCTATATACCATTTTTTCTACAAGCCTTTCGAACACCTCTAATATCTTTTCGCTTTCGCTGAGTAATTCTTCCGAAATTCTGCTATGCTCCAGGTCATCTGTTAACGTGTTATGATTTGTAGCTAAACCACGATTTGAATCATTCCAGTAGTCATATGCTTTCAGGTCTTTTGAGACTTCTAAAATAATATTAAACCCTACTTCTTTCTCACCCTTAGTAAACGCACATAGCAATGCAAAATCAGATAAGATATTAATAAGTCTGGGAATTCCCCTGCTGAAATCATAAATAATCTGGAGCATATCATCTGTGAGCTTAATTGCATCAGCATTCCCTGCAACCGTTAAGCGATACTTTATATATTCAGAAGTTTCATCAATAGATAAAGGTGTGATGTGATAGTTAATGTTAATACGCTGTTTTAATTGTAGCAATTCAGGAAGCATGAGCATGTTCTTCAATTCCGGTTGTCCTACGAGAATAATCTGGATCAGTTTTGATTTGTCTGTTTCAAGGTTTGAGAGAAGCCTTATCTCTTCAAGGAGATCGGACGAAAGATTTTGTGCTTCATCAATTAAAAGTATCGGCTGATTTCCGCTGACATACTGATCTATCAAAAAATCATTCAATTCGCTAAATAATATTGTTTTGTTCTTCCCTTCAACTATTAAGCCAAAATCTTTGTTAATCATGGAAATGAGTTGTTCAGATGAGACTTTCGTATAATTAATTCGTGACAGTTTTATTGATCCGTTAAGGTTTTTAATGAGATTTCTGACAATAGTTGTTTTTCCTGAACCAACCTCACCAGAAAGCAAAATAAAGCCGATCTTTGCCTTTATTCCATAGTCCAGATAAGATATGGCCTTTTTATGTGTTGTGCTTGGAAAAAGAAAATCCGGATTAGGCACTAACTCAAAGGGTTTGCATTTGAATGAGAAATGATTTTCGTACATTTGTATCACCTAAACATCACTGTGGCCTGCAGCCACGTAATATTATTTATATAATCATCACTCACAATATCTGATTTTCTTACGTCATACCTGTATGCAGCGCCTGTTGTAATATGCCGTCCTAAAATGTAATTTATGCTGCTTCCTGCTCCATATCGATGAACTTTTCCGTCTTCATTTCCACCAGAAAACTCCTGCTTTTCCCACTGTCCGTTTAGTGATACATCTATTCTTTTTGATACGGAACGTGATATATCAATAGCAACACCAGCAATTTCATCTTCTCTGTCAGAGTCCAGATATTCATCAATAGTATAGTAGGAATTTACGGTCAATTTAATTGTTTTTCCCGTTTCAACATTAATATCAACTCTATGACTTTTAAATAACCCTGACGTAGGTGAATCATTAAAATGAATACCGTAGTTGAATCCTACCGATGTATTTTCTGTTATCTTAAAAATATTGTCGGTCCCAATATTCCAAATAAATTCTCGAATGTTATCAACATCTTGATAGTTAAACCATGCAACTCCCAGTGAACCATTGATCGTGACAGACGGTGTAATTCGATAATCCATTTTAGCAGAAGCCTCATGCCTGTCATACTTCGCTTCTGCAACATTACTACCTTCACCATTCAGATCAGGACGATAAGTATAATATTCGTAATGTACTGCTCCATTTATTTTCGGTGAAAACTTTTTATCTAATGTTAAAAATGCAGAATGAGTATCAGAGTTGACTAAAGAAGGATCCCTGTACCATATGTTTGTGTAGCTATAACCAATTGTTGTAGAAATAGTATCCGTGAAAGGCAATATCATATTAGGAGATGCCGTAAATACATTCCTGTCTGTCAAATTCAGAAATAAATTTTCGGGACTTGTAGGGTTTCTTATATCTACCGGAACACGTTCATACGTGTCCGAGATATTAATATAAAATCGACTTGATGGTTTAATCATAGTTTGAAAATTCAGACGTTGAGCCTCGTTCAGGTCCGTATCATTGAGATTAGTGTTTTCACTGTAGAATGTGAAATTCAGTCCATAATCAAGATCGAAATTAATGGTTCTATACGGAGAATACTTAAGTACAATTTTCGGATTAATAGTAGTTATAAAATCATCTGTTCTGCCAGTCTCGGTTAAAAATATATTGTCATTATATTCTTCCTTTACACTTATACTGGGATTTAATGAAAATTCCGCAAACGATGGAGCGCAAATGAATATTATCATTACCGGTAAGAGTCCAAAATAAATCACCTTTCTCATTCTTTCGCATCTCGATTATATCCTGTATATTTGTAACCATAACGATAATAAGGTGTATGAAAGCTACCCGCGCTTGCATCATTATATACAACACCCAATATATTCGAAGCCTTAATCATGTGCAAGGCCTCTTCAATTGTTTTTTTCTGCGCATGTGCCTCCCTGATAACGAAAACAATTCCATCTACATAAGAGGCTATTGTAATTCCCTCTGCAAAAGGCAGGATTGGAGGCGTGTCAATAATAATATATCTGTCCATATATTTTTGCTTAAACTCTTTAATAAGTGATTGCATTTTCTGAGAAGAGAGTAATTCTACGGGATTCTCCACTTGATTGCCTGCCGGAATAAAGACAAGATTGCCAATGCCTGTTTTTATTATAATATCTGAAATATCAATATCCCGGGATAAATACTCAGAAAGCCCATATTTATATTCGATTCCGAGATATTTGTGTAAAGTAGGCTTCCTTAGATCTGCATCCACCAAAATGACCGAATGGTCAATGTCATGGGCAATTGATACTGCTAGATTTACTGATGTGTTAGATTTACCTTCATTATCAATAGCACTGGTAATCATGATAGTATTATGGAAATCTGTCTTTGTTTCCCGGATTAATATTGACTTAAATCTCCTGTACTCCTCAGCAATAGCGGAATGAGGATCGGTTATTGTTACCAAACAGGGATTGACAATTTCTTTTCGTTCAATCCTGTTGATGATTTTCAGTTTTTTTCTGCCATCTTCAGTAGTATTTGCCATTAATTTACCTGCTATATCCAGTGCCTTCTCAATTTCGCTCATGCTATCTCCTTACAGATTTATAGATAGTGATTTACAAAGCTGCTATGTATGAATTCTTCAACATATGTAAGACCTAAATATTCCATTACAAGGACCCCCAAAATGCACAACATATACACTCCTGCAAAACTATAAAGAAGGATATCTTTTTTCTTTCTTTTTATAATCGTCTCTGAGCTTTGTATCTTGGGTATTATTGCAAGAACCGGTAATCCGAATGTCTTAAGGACATCAGAAGTTTTAACAGAATTATCTATATAATCAAGCAGGAAAATGACCCCAAAAGATACTATGAAACCAAATATAATGCCGGTCAAAATCATCCTTACTCTGCTTGGAGTGATTGGTATTGATGGCATAATAGCAGGCTCAATAATTCTGAAAGTAGTAGCCTTATCTTCTATCTCCATTTGTTTTGATACCTCAGACTGGCCGAGTCTTGCCAGTAATTGTTGATATACACTTCGGAAAGAATCTCTTTCTTTTTCCAGATCAGCCAGTTTTTTTCTGTTCTCAGGTATAACCCTCAATTCCTTTTTTTTATTCCTGATCAACGTGTTCAAATGATCGTTCTTTGCATTAAATGCGATAATTTCTGTTTCTACTTCAGCAAGTCTTTGTTTTAATCTTTGATACACAGGATTTGCGGCGCTGATTTCTGTATCTCTCTCGTTGTTAACATAATCTTCGGGACTATTGTTGTTCTGGTTTTTTAAAACTTCTATTTCGGCTTTCAGTTTAATAATATCCGGATAGTTTTCCGTATATCTGACGAGCAATTGTTTGATTCTGTTTTCAAGAGATTCTATCGTTTTCTTAATTTCGCTTGTACTGTACATGGCAACAGTAAAGGGGTCTTCATTGCTTAACTGTGCTTCGATGCTTTTCTTTCTTGCAATCAATTCTTTCTTCTGTATCTCTATTGTACTAATCTCTTCCAAATGATTCTTTATCTCATTAATAATAGAGCCTTCATCCGTTGCTATATAGATCCCCTGTTCCTGCCTGAATTTAATTACCTCATCTTCTCCTTTGTCCATCTTTCCTTTAAAAAAAGCGACTTGCTTTTCCAGGAACTTAGTGGCATTATATGCCTCCTCCCTCTTTGCAAAAATGTTTTTCTCAAGGTATTCATTGACAAGATTATTAATATAATTCTTGGCAAGCGCTGGATCGCGATGTATAAAGGACACGGTGATAAGACTGTTATTCCTTATTTTTATATCCGTCTTATTCTGAAACGAATTAATCATTCTTTCTAAGTCTTCACTATTATTTGCATGTATATCCAAATCAAGGTTACGTAGCACATTCAGGACAAGACTTCTACCAAGCATAGTATCTCTAAGCACTCTGATTCTCTCATCCATTGAAGGCGTAATTGCAATACCTTCAACAAGTCGATGTATGACATTTCGCTCAATAAATATAGTGCTCTTTGCTTCATATTCCTTAGGCATAAAATAGCTATAGCAAGTAATTATGGACATAATAAAAAGAGACAAAGGGACAAAGAGATATCTCTTCTTAATAATCAGTTTCAGATATCTGAGTATTTCCGAATATGGCTGTTCCATTTTCTCTCCTTCATATTCTTTAAAATAAGCTTTCATTGACAATTACAATATCATTGGGCATCATCATTACATTCTCGCTTAAATTACCCTTCATGAGATTTTTTGCCTTTACCGATATTTCTATCCTTTCCGCATCACCATTTTTTCTAAAAATCTTTACACTATTTTTGTTTGCAAATTCGGTAAATCCACCAACAGCAAGAATAACATCCAGAATTGTGTGACCCTCACTGTACTTAATAGTAGTCGGATTATTTACAGCACCAAGTATAGTTATCCGTTTATCAAAGTTGTCAGGGATAAACAGGGTGTCATTCGGATTCAAAGTAATATCCTGACTGTAATTCCCCTTTTCAAAGAGGGAAGAAAAATCAGTCATTATCTTCTTTTTATCTCTCAATAAATATGCGTTTTTCAGATCAGCATCTTGAAAGGGTCCAATCTGTGCAAGCAACTCCAGCAGTGTTGTTTGTCTCGTAAGTGTTATGACTCCTGTTTTCACTCCCGTGCCTATAAGAAATATTCTAGAATTTGTCATGTTTGTAACTATCACAGTGACAATTGGTGTTTTAACTATTGTCTTCATTTCTCGTTCTAGCAATTTTTTCAACTCCAATGGGGTCAATCCTGATGCCCTAATCTCGCCCATTGCAGGAATTGATATCTTGCCGTCAGGTCTGACTGTACTTGATAAGCTCAGCTCCGGGATTCCCCAAACAGAAACATTAAGAGAGTCGCCTTCTCCAATAACATAATCTCCTGAAAAGACATATAGTGGAATCAAAACGAATACAATCATCAAACTGAATATAGTTTTAACAAACTTCATCATCTTCCTCCTCTACCGAATAAAATAACTTTCATTGTATCCATCATAATCAGAAAGTCAAGAAAGACCGATTGATATTTCATATAGTAGAGATCATATTTCAACTTTTCGACAGCATCTTTCACTGAATCGCCATACTCATGTCTTACCTGAGCCCACCCCGTAACTCCCGGCTTAATGCAGTGTCTCTCTGAATAATATGGTATTTGTTTTTTTAGAGTTTCAACGAAAAATGGCCGCTCAGGCCTCGGACCTATAAAACTCATGTCTCCTCGGATGACATTGAATAACTGGGGGATTTCATCAAGTCGAGTTTTTCTTAAAAAGTTTCCGAGTCTCGTTATCCTACAGTCTCCAGCCTGTGACCATACGGGACCGGTATCCTTTTCAGCACAATCAATCATTGTTCTGAATTTATAGACGGTAAATATTTTCTCGCCTTCTCCTATACGTTTCTGTTTAAATAAAACTGGCCCTTTGGAATCCAGTTTTATGAGAACAGGGATGAAAAAAATAAAAGGCACTGTAATTGCAATACCAAATGCAGCAAACAAGACGTCACATATACGTTTTATAAAACTTCGCATAATGGTTATCCTGAATCCATCGGAAAAGATCAGATGGCTTGGATTCATGTTTTCGACAAGCAGTTTTCCAGTCATCTGTTCATAAAAGGAAGGACCATCAACTATATCTATCCCCTTTAGTTTGCAGTTGAGTATTTCCCTAACAGGAAGATTTCCCCGCCTTTCAGTAAGGGATACAATGATCTTCTGAACTTTTTTCTTTAGAGCAACAGCACATAATCTCTCTTCGCTTCCAATTACATTATGTTCAGGGACGTTCACAGGTTCACTCATACATTTTATGTATCCTGACAATGCAAAGCCATTGTTGTTGCCGTCAATTATCTTCCCCATGATCATGGCAACCGGTCCTGTACCAAGTATAAGTACGTTTCTACTGCCAACCGGTAACTCCTGAAAAAAGTCATAACCAATGTGCCATATTGCCTGGAATAAAATTGATATGCACATTGCATAAAGCAATACCCCTCTTCCAAGGAATAAAGACTGAACAAAGTAATAAAAAGCAGCAAGTGCAATTGCAGTAATAAATCTGGATAATACTATTTTCGATAGTATCTCCTTTCTGCTAACCTTTTTATTACCACTGTATAGTTCTACAAAAAAACAGATAAGCACAATAAAAAACGCAAATGCAATTACCTTTGGCAGAAAGGGATAATATAAATACATATCTTCTAATTCGTATTTATAACTGAAATAAAATCTCAAATAAATGCCGGCATAAGCTGAAACTATAGAAATTATGAAATCTCCTATCATTAACATAATATATCTTGGTAATAAGAATTTCATTTAATACCTAGACCTGCCAGTAACTTTTTTGCTTCATTAAATTCAGGAAACTTGGAGTCACGTCCCATCTTGATTGCTCTTTCGAGCTGTTCCTCGGTTTTCTTAAACATCCCCTTTTTATGATATGTCAGAGCTAAATGATAGCGAATTGTCGGTTCATCTGGAAGATATTGAGAAGCTTCTATAAAATTCTTCAGAGCATCTTCATAATTTCCACTTTTGTATAAAACCCAACCTAATGTATCATTTATGCGTCCATCTCTGGGAGCTAACTTCTTAGCCCTTTGAGCCATAATTATTGCCTTTTCAGAAGGGCCATATCCTTCAGCATACAGGAAGGCAAGATTATTCAAGGCAGGGACATAATCCGGAAAAAGCTCCAGAACTTCATTATACTTTTCAAGAGAAGGCTTCTTCTTTCCCATCCTCTCTAATATTGCTGCCTGATAAAAATATACTTCAACATTATCGGGATTGGATTTTTGAATCTTCTCAAAAATATCAAGAGCTTCTTGCAGCTTATTAACTGCAATATATTCCTTGCCGAGCAGGACTTTTGTTTTTATGTTTGATGGATTAATTTTTTCCGCTTTCTTTAGTGCATCGATAGCATCATTCTGCTTTCGGGACGAGATATATACGTGAGCAAGCAACTGGTATCCATATTCGTTTCCAGGTACCTCGGAAATTATTTCTTTAGCGGTTTTCTCTGCTTCCCGGTAATCCTTTTCTTTCATGTAAAGATCTGTCATACGGCCCAGGACAACTGCCCTGTTTTTTGTGTCCGCTAAAAGTGACCTGAACTCTTTTATTGCGCTTTCGTACTCACCCATAACAGCATATAAACCTGCCAGTCTTTCTCTTCCTCTCTCTCTGGAGAGAGAGGTCATTTCTCTATACAGGGAAATAGCTTTTTTATATTCCTTATTGGCTGTGTAAATCTGTCCTTTCATGTCCATAACGTTTATGTTCTTTGAATCAAGCTGTAACGCTTCATCAAGAACTTCAATGGCTTTATTGCTGGCTCCATTTCTTTGATAATACCCGGCAAGTGATATATATGTTATTGATTTGTTCTGTTCCTTTGCTTTCATGTAATAAGAAAGAGCTTTTTCATTATCTTTTTCTGCTTCCAGGATCGCTGCCAGCATCAGCAGTGCCGGAACATTGTCTTTCTCCAGATCAAGGACCCGCTCATAAACCGTAATCGCCTTTTCTTTTTCATTTGACTTCATGTAAAACAGGCCAAGATTTAAATAAGGAAGCACATACTCTGAATTGGCAGCTATTGCCTTTTCAAAATGCTCAGCAGCATTATCCATATCTTCAGCTCCAAGATATGCTGTTGCCATTATACTATAGAGAATCGCGTCGTCATGATTCTCTTTCAAACCTTCATTTAATGTCCTGATTGCATCCTCGTATTTCTTATTTTGAATGTAATACTTGGCTAATATGATCCTTGAATTAAGCATGTCAGGTGCTATCTCAACGGCACTGAGAAATTCCTTTTCAGCTTTATGGGGATTGCCTGTCATCAGATTAAAGGCTCCTTTTTTTATGCGAGGATCAATAAGCTCAGGGTTAAGCTCAATTGCCCTGTCAAACTCTGCTAAAGCAAGATCATTTTTACCAAGTGATAGATGAACGTTTCCAAGCAGGTTGTGAGCAAACGCATTCTTCTCATCTATTGCCAGGACCTCTTGTATCTCTCGTTCAGCCTCTTCATCACGCCCTTTTTTTAGGTGTGCAACGGCGAGTAATAAGCGTGACTGCAGAATGTCAGGTTGCAAATCAATCACTCTCCTGAAGGCACTTGTGGCCTGCTCCAGATCTTCATTGGAAAGATGGCATAATCCAAGATAGTAATATGCACCGGGGATAGACGCATGTTTAAGAGATTCCAGAAGTGAGGTTATCGCTTCGTCAATATTTCTCTCATGGAAATACACCAGACCCATAAGATAAGGACCTTCCGGCCTGTCCCTGTATTCATCTTTAAGGTCTATTGCTATAGCTTTTGCTTTATCAATATTTTTCTTACGGATGTACGTGAAACCTAATTTCAAACGGGCATTAATATCTTTACCGTCTATTTCAGTTATTCTTTGATACGTTTTAATGAGTTCATCGACCTGATGCTGTTTATTATGTATTTCTGCAAGGACATACAGGGCAGCTTTATTCTCTGCTTCTTTTGAAAGAACCTGATGTACGATCTTATCCGCCCTTGAAGTTTCCCCTTTTCTAAGATAAACATCTGCCAGCATAATCCTTGAAGATGTTCTCCCAGGAGACATTTTAATTGTTTTAGATAAGATGTCTTCTGATTTCGCGTAATCTTTTTTTGCTAAATGCGCGGCTGCAGCTAACTCGTGAGCCTCTGGATTGTTCTCATTGACAAGCAGGTACAGATTTATCTCGTTTAAAGAGTTATCAATTTCCCCTTTTTCAAGATATATCCTTGCAAGAGATATATGTGCTTCATGGAATGAAGGACTTAGCAGTAAAACTTTGTGCAGCTCTTTTTCTGCCGATTCATATTTTTCCTGTACCATATATGTCAATGATAATTTGTACCTTGCCTCAACATAGTCATGATCTTTTTCAATAGCTTTCCTGAAAGCAACTATTGCCCCATTTGGATTTCCTTTATTAAAAAAATAGAGACCTTTTTCGTAATACTGGTTCTTACTTATCTCCTGACTACTACAACCACTAATTAATACTGCGACAATCACATAAAATATGACTAACAAATAACGCATTAATGATTCCCCTCGCAACTCCCGTCCCTCAGAGTGAATAAGGATAATATTCTATTTATGTAAGTTATGATATATAACAGTGAAATGCTGTATGTAAAAGTTTATTACGTAGAGTATGTATTTGGGTATCAGGGTAACCTGATCTTTGTGTAGGATTTTTTATATTCATTTGTAGGGATAACCTTACATATATTACCGCTGAAAGATGTAAGAGACACTAGTGTTAGAGGAAGTTACATATCTAAGAAATACTGAACAAATGCGGATTTTCAGTAAAGCCTGGCAAAATCATTAATAACAGCGTATTGAGTTTTTTATTTATTCAGCTGCTCTACAATACGGTTATTGATTGTATATTGTATAAGCTGGGCAATGTTCTTCATTTTTAATTTATTCAATATTCGGGATCTATAGGTACTTATTGTTTTATCACTCAGAGACAGTTCCATAGCAATTTGTTTCACACGCTTCCCTGATGCAGTCATACACATCACCTCATACTCGCGGGCAGAGAGAGTCTCATGCGGGGCTTTCCTTTCGTCAGTCCTTATATAAAGAGCTAATCTGTTGGCAAGTGAGGCACTGATATACTTTTTCCCTGCCAATATTTTATGTACAGCGTTAACAAATTCATCATGTTTAGATGCTTTCGTGAGGTATCCTGCAGCACCTGCCTTTAATGCCCTGACCGCAAATTGCTCTTCCGGATACATGCTTAGTATAAGAACCTGCAGATCCGGCCTGAAGTTTTTGAGTTGTTTTAATATATCAATACCGTTTCTTCCCGGCATTGATATATCCAGCAAAACCATATCAAATTCATTCCCGCTTATTTTTTTCATAACTTCCGACCCATTGCTCGCTTCCTCAATATCATATTTGTCGGGCATGTCCGACAAAATCTGCTTAATCCCTTTACGGAATATTTCGTGATCGTCAGCTATGAGTATTTTTGCACTAAGCACACATGATCTTTTCTTTTTAACTTTTAAAAAGCTTAGGCATATGATTAAATCTGTTTACATTATCATCACAAATAAAATATCGGTAAGTTTAGAGATAAATATATTTCATAACTATCAACTGACTATACATAAATATTTTTGTGTAATTCAGACGTTATTAGATTAATGAAAGAACATGCTTATTACCGAAAGCATAATATAACTTGTACTTTTCGCGCTATCAGATACGCCTGAATTTTTTGTAGGATTACTAATTTATAATTTGTGAGGAATGCCTTACATGATAAGAACCAGGCATTTATGCAGAGTATGTTACAAAATTTTACATACAAACAGGTTATAAAAGAGACAATAATTAATTCTCTACATTATGCATCAGGCTGATTAATGAGATCATTCTGTATTGCATAATGTATTAATTGAGCAATATTATTCATATTCATCTTATTCAGAATACGGGCTCGATAGGTGCTGATCGTCTTATCACTCAACGCCAGTTTCATCGCGATTTGTTTTACAGATTTCCCTGTGGCCGTCATACACATAACCTCATATTCACGATCTGAGAGAGTTTCGTGAAGAGCTTTATTATTATCTTCCTCAACGTAGCACGCTATTTTGTCGGCAAGAGATGGGCTAATGTATCTTTTCCCTTTTATAACATTCTGGATTGCCGTAACCAGCTCATCAGACTTAACTGCTTTTGTCAGATATCCAGCTGCTTTTGCCCTTAACGCCCTCATTGCAAATTGTTCTTCAGGATACATGCTTAATATCAGAACCTGAAGATCAGGTTTATAGCTCTTAATATCTTTCAGGACATCAAGTCCGTTCCTGCCTGGCATGGAAATATCCAGCAGCACAGTGTCATAGTCATTTCTCCATATTTTTTCAATCACTTCCTGTCCATTATTCGCTTCATCAACTAAAAATGGATGAGGCATTTCCGATAGAAGTTGTTTCACCCCTGCACGGAATAATTCGTGATCATCAGCTATAAGTATTCTTTTCATTTGATCTCTTACTGAAATAATTTCAAAATTACAGGCAATGAACGCGCAAGAAAATAAAGCTCCTGTTTAAATTTTTCATAATGCGCTTTCAATGTTTTTACATAACATGTGAGGAATATATTTTTTGAGTCGCATCTCTAATGGAAAGAGATTAAAGCATGATGTTATGATATTAAATAAAAAATCAATATCTGTGTATCAGGCAAGCCTGATCTTTTTGTAAGGATTTATTATTATATTTGTAGGGGAAATCCTACAAGCGTAAAAGAGGAACCATTCATACCACTTGAAATGGCCAGAATGCAAGAACACGGCAGTGAAAAATGATTATCTAAATGTAATAGGTTATTCGGGATTACAACTTAAAAGGTTATATGTAAAAACATACTGAATGAGCTGTGCCATGTTACTCATATTCATTTTAGTTAAAATACGCGCACGGTATGTGCTGATTGTCTTGTCGCTCAACGATAGTTCCATAGCAATTTGTTTGACCGACCTTCCTTC
>CALZJD010000002.1 GCA_945787795.1 Thermodesulfovibrionia bacterium
AATGCTTTCTTAAAGGGAGCTGATGATCAAAAACTGATCAGCAGGTTTGCCCTTGATCCCATAAGCGGATCTACCGGAATGAGAACCAATTTTGTAAGGATAGATAAGGATAAAACGTATGCCTAAGTACGTGATGGTTATAGACCAGGCAAGATGCATCGGCTGCATGGCCTGCATAGTGGCCTGCAAGAATGAAAATGATGTGCCTCCTGAACTTTTCAGGACCAGGGTAATCGAAAATGTATCAGGAAAATATCCTAAACTGAGAATGGAATTACGTTCAGAACTATGCAACCACTGCGACCATCCTCCATGCGTATACAACTGTCCAACTGGGGCATCTTATAAAAATAAGGAGAACGGCATGGTGCTTTTAAAGAAGAACAGGTGTGTTGGATGCAAGGCATGCATAGCTGCCTGTCCGTATGATGCGAGATACATTCATCCTGAGCATGGGTATGCAGACAAGTGCACCTTCTGTTCACACCTGGTTGAAAAAGGACTGGAGCCGGCCTGTGTCATGACCTGTATCGGAAGATCAAGAATTTTCGGAGACATCGAGGATCCGGAGAGTGAGGTATCCATACTCCTTCGCGAAAATCATTCAGAGGTATTAAAAATCGCGGCAGGAACAGAACCAAGGGTCTATTACATTAACAGAATACTGTAAAGGCAGAAATAAAATGACAGAGACCACTATAACAGGGATAAACAGCATCACTTACCCGATCCTTCATGCTTGGGACTGGAGGGTAGCTGTATACCTCTTCCTCGGCGGACTTACCGCAGGCATACTTGTGATGTCTGCGGTTGCAAACCTGAGAAAGTGGCCTGACAGTACGACAGGTCCCCAGTGCGAAAAAGGAGCAATGTTTGCGCCCTTTATACTTGCTGTCGGTATGTTCTTCATCTTTCTGGATCTTGAACGTAAGGCAAATGTCTACTGGTTCTACCTCACTCTGCAACCTGCTGCATCAATGTCATGGGGCGCGTGGGGGATAATGATGATAGTGCCGCTGAGCTTCCTTTATGCTCTCTCAACAGCACCACCAGAGATGAGGCACGGACTCAGGTTCGAATTCCTGATAAAACTCTCCGAAAAGCTTCGCCCTTATCATAGAAAATTTGCAATGCTCAACTTCGGACTCGGCATATTTCTCGGCATCTATACGGGCTTCCTTCTGAGCAGCATGATGGCAAGGCCGCTCTGGAACTCATCGCTGCTTCCTGTACTCTTCCTCACCTCTGCGCTTTCAACAGGGGCTGCGTTTCTTATCATTATTGCAAGAAGGACATCGGTCAAGCTCTTCTACACAAAGTTCGACATATGGCTCATCGTTGCGGAGATAATGGTCATTCTTCTGTTCTTTTATGGGCAATCTCATTCAACTGCAAACAGGATGGCCTCTATCATGCCCTTCTTTACACTGAACCATGACTTCTTCCTTTATTTTGTCGCCATCTTTCTCGTCTCCATACTTCTGCCTCTTGCACTTGTGATAAAGCTCTTTGAGATGCGCGAAGATCATGCTGATGAACTGCCGGAAGCTGCAATCTCCCGAATGAACCTGAGCGCAATCATGGTACTGATTGGAGGATTTATTATCAGACTTGCATTTATTTATGCAGGTCAGCTTAATAAGTTCTCATAATAAAAAACATATTGTATGGTTTACCTTCCCGCCTGCATGCATTAATTCATAAAATTAACTGAGTATTTACCACCTTTTTTCTAAAGGAAAGGACTAAAATGAGAAATGTGCCAATGGATGTTTTGCGGAGTGTATTGTGCTATGAAGCAGGTCTTATGAATGTATTTCAGAATAAATAAAGCTTCTTATCTGTTATGAGTATGTTGAATTCACTGACTTATACCGACACCCATATCTTCAAGATGGGAGAGGTCGTGAGGTCACTGACTGATATCTGTTGTCAATGAATTGTGTAAAAAAGAAAATTGAGAATAACTCCTATAAAGAGTTAACTTTATTAATTTGAGAAATTGATGATTAAAGATTAAAAGAAAGCAGAATAAAAGAGGTTCGAAATAACATAATAGTTATTTATACAATCTTATAATACTTTCATTTTTTAAATCTGCTTTTAATATGATAGCTTCAGATAGACTCGGTTTCACTTCTTGGAGAAATTTCTTTGCAGTCTGATTATTCTCAAATTTACCAAGTCTCACAATATAAAAGTTGCCTAATTTTCCTATTCTGAGATTATCATAATCTTTTTCCTGTAACAGATACGTAATATAAACAATATGTTCCCGGGCAAAATCGATCGTAAGAAAACGACCCGTTTGGATAGTATATATTTGAGAGTTATCATCTTTATTTTGACCCAATGGTCCGGCCTCAAGAGGATGTTCTTCTTTTACCTTGTTCAGCGAGGATATTGTCGTTACAGCATTGTCTCGTTTTATCCTCTGTTCAGGTGTAGACTCCCTAATTGACAATTTTACATTCCCCGGATTTTTATCATTATTCTCAATATTTTTACTTCTCTTTAATGGTTTGATCTCATTATTAAGTTTCTCCCTCTCCTGTATCACTTTTTCATATTTAATTAATAAATTATTCGGTTCTTTTTCTGATGTCAGATTTATCTCCGGCTTTGCGGTTCTTTTAGTATCATTGGATTGTCTTTTCAATATATGGGTTAATACTTTTTTAGCGGATTCTTTATCAAGGCCTTTAAGAATCCTATATTCATCAAGTGCAGAACCTTTGTCACCCAATATTAAATAGGTAAGAGCAAGATTTAAGTGTGCATCTGCATAGTCAGGTTTAATCCTGATTGCCAGTATGTAAGCATCTTTTGCTTCTAAATAATTCGCAACTTTTCCTAAGGCATAACCAAGATTTAAATGTGCATCTGCATAGTCAGGTTTAATCCTGATTGTATGGTTAAAAGTATTTATTGCTTCCTGATAGCTGCCTAATTTTCCATAGACTAATCCAAGATTATTTTGTGCCTCTGCATAATCAGGTTTAATCTTAATTGCCTGTTTATAGGCATTAATTGCTTCCTGGTACTTACCTGATTCTACAAAGTCACGACCAAGTTCAAAATAATAATGTTCGTCTTTGATAACTTTATTGGAATTGTAGTCATGTTTTATGGGGACTGCTGTAACACAACCCGAAACAAGAATTAATACAAACATACAAGGTGCTCTCTTCAATAAATGCGTTATCACGTTTAACATATTATATTTCTGTGAAAAAATCTATTTAAAAAACTGTCACTTTTATATAACTGTATTTACTTTGATGTGCCAGGGTTCAAAGCGCACTCCCATGAGGTTATTCTTCGGATAACGGAGCTTGAGATAGCCAAGTTCACTGAGTTTTTTATATACTTCTGTGTTAGTAAATCGCTCTGTAAAATTTGCAGTACCAAAATCAACCTGCCCTACGTCAAAATCACCATTACCATGGAATGAATAGCCTGGCGGTGCGAGTGATCGTGAGGCGAGTGAGAGATTGCCATTATTTTTGTCAGCATTGTTCAAAAACAAGAGAGACTGCTTCATAATACCACGTATACCTGAAGTTAAAATAACCTGTTCTCCTACTTGCCGTTTAATCTTTTTAAAGGCTTCAAGAGGTTGGCCCTTGTAAAGATAGTTCCCTGTATGCGGCACCTTTGTGACTTCCTTTATCTTTATCCGGTCTGTGAGTTTATTAAGGGGCTTATGACCAAAAAAGCCGTAACGTTTTGCTTCTGCATAGAAGATCATTTCCATAAATCTAATTTCCGCCTTGGAAAACTTTCCAATCTGAGAATACTTGCGGGCTATTTTAAGACCATCGTCAAAGCTCAATATTTGAAAGTTGCCATATCCTACATATTGCTGGATGCGCCTTAACCTTGTTACCGTAGATTTAAAGACTTTGTATATAGCACTATTAATGTGTACGTCATCTTCATGAGGTTTATTGAAATGTTTCATTTTAATTAGATAATCCCTAATATGATCTTCAGGGTTTTCAGAGGGATTGTTTAGAAAGATCGCCAAGTTCTTTGCGATTGCTTCAGGGCTACCCCCCCATCCAATAACACCCATTGCCAATATTTTCAGAAAATCTCTTCTTTTCATCTGCTTAAAGGAATGATTAAAAAAGGCAGAGCCATTGTTGTCATGCCTGAGTTTGTAAGTTATGCATCGAATGTCCAATTAATAAAGTTCATTATGAAAAGTCTGAAACTAATGTTATATCAAAAACTTCATCATACGATTAAATTTCAATTCAATAAAACAATGTTGTATAACATTCATAGTATTAACACTTTTTCTCATTATAAGAATTTATTCAATAAATAAAGCCGTGTACATCAAAGGTTGTATCCTTCCCTGATTTGGATATTTTTCTATGTAAGATCCAAAAAACTGCTCCATCAAATGTTTGGTTTTTTAAAATTACGAGAAGAAATTAAAAAATGAAGAACTGAGCAATTTTGTTAAATATTTTAACACAGAGTTCTGTGATCGTCAATAAAAATGCATATTGCATATGCACATATTGATTTTGTTATTGCGCATTTTATCAAATATAATTAATGTGTATTATGTTGCATAAAAGCCAACAAATGAAAATGAACATTTCTGTAAGTTATCTTTGTGTTGAGATGGTCTGTAAGAATGAAAATAAGATGGGATTAGTGAGAATATGCGACCTGACTCAATATCGTAGATACTTCATAAGTTTTCAGATTAAACTTCGCTTTTTCCACTTGTCACTTAATGTACACCTGCATTAAGTGCCTCATGAATATAATCTTATAAAAATCCGAACAGTACTTAATCTTTCTTCGTATTCACCGTCTCTCCTGTCAGCCATTCATACGGCCTCCAGTAAAGCCTTCTCATAAACTCTATGACGAACACTATATTCCTCTGGAATGATTCAAGAAGAGAGTAAAGAGTAGGCACAACAACCAGGGTTAGGAATGTTGCAATCAAAAGGCCAAATATTACCACTATGGCCATGGACCTCCACCATTGAGTTGATTCACTGACCCATGAGATCTCCCATATATGAAAATCAAATGATACCCCTGTCACCATCGGGAGCAGTCCGAGTATCGTTGTTACCGCGGTCAGGACTACCGGGCGCAATCGGGTGGCACCTCCTGCAACAATCGCATCGTTTACACTCATCCCTCTCTGCCGCAGCTTATTAATATAGTCAACGAGCACTATCCCGTTGTTTACGACTACACCGGCAAGAGATATCACGCCAACACCTGTCATTATGATGCCAAAAGGTGACTGTATGAAAAGAAGTCCTAAAAACGCACCGCCAAGAGAAAGCAGAACAGCGGTCATTATGATAAAAGGCTGGGTAACCGAGTTAAACATAGTGACCAGAATCAGGAATATCAGAAAGACCGCTATTACAAATGTCCTGGACAGAAATTCTTCCGACTCCTTCTGAAACTCAAATTCACCGGTAAATTTTGCCTTGTATCCCTGAGGAATAGCGAATTCCTTCAGCATATCTTCGGCCTGAAGACGTGCAACTGCACCCGGCACCCTGGTTTCATCGACATTGGCCTTTACCGTGACGACACGCTCATGATTAATCCGGGTGATATTTCCGATACTGCCTGTATAATCTATTGTTGCAAGTGTTGTAAGCGGCACCAGTCTGCCGTTTGGAGCAGGTATCATTAACTCACGCAGTACATCGGTTACCCTTCGCTGGGGATCAGAGAGCTGGACGGTTATATCAAAATCCTCATCACCTTCATGATAGGTAGAGACATCAAGACCATTATATCCGGTCTTCAGGGCAAATCCTATGGAATCGGTTGTCAATCCGAAGAGCGCTGCCTTCTGGCGGTCTATCGTTACCCTGACCGATGGCGTCCCTTCTACATGGTCGTCCCGTATGTCTTCAACATGAGGGACCTGCTCAATAATCTTCCGTACTTCACCTGCCAGCCTGCCGAGGACCCTGAAATCATCTCCTGATATTTCTATATTAATAGGTGCACCTGTCGGCGGTCCCTCATCAGCCTTGGCTACGGTGATCTTTCCGCCGGGGATGAACTGTACACGATTGCGAATTTCTTCAAGAGTTTTATCTGATGATACATTGCGGTCTTTGAGGTCAATAAACTGAATACCGACATGATTGGGAGTGGTAGGTTCAAATGCCGACCCAGCCTGGGGAATGGCTATTGTTCTTGCATACACATACTCTATATTTTCAAGATCACTCGGCCCGTTATATTCTTCTCCATTGGCTTTATTATGTTTTTTTGGCAGATACGATGCTTCATACATAGAATCAAATGTCTTATTTTCATCAATAGCGGTCACCCCGTTAATATGCATCTCTGTCTGTTTAAGTAACCGGTCATTATAATCAAGGTCAGAACCTTCGGGCATATCATAATTTACATACATGGATTTGGGATCAATATGCGGAAAAAACTCAACAGGTTTTTCAAGTCCAACCACAAGCATCCAGCTCTGGAAGAAAAGCACAAGCAGTGCAAATGATGTAAGCACAACTACAATACGATGCTCCAGGGCACTTTTAAGCATCCTGGTATAAAAGGAAAGAACAGGCCCTGATATTTTTACGGGCTTTTCTCCTGCTTTTGCAGCTTCCTCAGCACTCAGGTGCCTGTCGATATTTTTCTTTGTCTTCATAAAAAAAGCAGCAAGCGCCGGATTGATCACCATCGCCACAAAAAGACTTGATGAAAGGGTCACAATCAGTGTGATAGGCAGATAACTCATAAACTCCCCCATTATTCCGGGCCAGAAGATCATGGGAGAAAATGCTGCCAGAGTAGTTGTTGTAGAACCTATGACAGGCCATGCCACTTCTGATGTGGCTTTCATGGCTGCCTGAATCCGTCCAACACCCTGATCAAGGTAACGGTAAATATTTTCAATGATTACAATGGCATTATCCACAAGCATGCCAAGCGCAAGCGTAAGGCTGAACAGGACCACCATGTTTAACGTAATTCCCATCACACTTAGAACGATGAATGAAAGAAACATCGAAAATGGAATGGAAAGGCTCACAAGAAATGCATTTCTTATTCCCAGCGCAAAAAATATGACAAGTATGACCAGCATCAGTCCTGAAAGAATATTGTTCTCCAGATCAGCAACCATCATCCGTATGTCCTTGGCCTTGTCCATTACCTTGATAATGTCTGTGCCCTTTGGCCATCCCGGAGCGAGGCGGGCAAGTATGATATCAATCCTGTCTGTTATCTCAATGATGTTTTCTCCGGCCCTTTTCTTGACCGCAAGATTTATTGATTCCTGTCCATTCAGGCGGGAGCGGCTCGCTTCATCCTTGAATCCGTCAACCACCCTGGCAAGGTCCTTAAGATAGACAGGCTGGCCGTTATGGGTCCCCACAACAAGACCGTAAATCTCCTCAGGGGTATTGAATTCACCCGGGACCCTGAGCTGGAAACGACCGTCACCCAGCCTGATGGCCCCGCCTGAAATGTTCTGGTTCTCACTGCTTACTATTCTCTGAAATGCTGTTATGGGAATACCGTAGAATGCCAGTTTCTCAGGCATTATCTCTATCCTGATCTCCCGTTCAAGCGCCCCTGCTATGGTAACGTCGAGAACACCCGGAATCGCCTCAATTTCGTCTTCAATCTCATCAGCTATTTTCTTAAGACAGGGATTTCCGCATTGTCCTGATAAAGAAAATACAACGATGGGCATTTCCGAGAAGTTTACTTCAAATACCGAGGGGTCATTTTCAAGGTCAATGGGCAGGTCATTGTTAGCCTCATCTACCTTGTTTCTCACCTTCTCCAAAGCATCATCTATATCAGTTCCGGTCACAAATTCTATGCTGATTGATGACTGTCCCTCCGAGCTTATGGAATTGACCTTTTTTACCCCCTCCAGTCCCTTGAGTTTTTTCTCAATAGGCACAGTAATGGACGTTTCAATATCAACGGGAGATACCCCCTTGTAGTCGGTCGAGACAAAGACAAAGGGTATAGTAATATCAGGCTCACTTTCACGGGGAAGAATCTGATAACTGTAGACGCCGAATACAAATATGATGACTGCCAGTACCATTACGCTTATGCGCTGCCTGACAGCTGAATCAGATATTATCATTTAAACAGGTCCTCAGGGTCAGACACGGCGCGGACTACATTGACCTCCTGACCCTCATCAACATTTCTGTGGCCCACAACTATCACACGGTCCCCTTTTGACAGTCCCTTTTTTATTTCTATTTTCCAGCCCTCCAGAATTCCTGTTTCCACTATTCTCACATGCGCAATTCCGTCCTTCTCTACATATATATATTGCTCGTCATTCCGTGATATTACCGAGTAAAGAGGGACTGAATAGCTGTCCCTGACCTCTCTCTTTACAATATTGACTCGTGCGAACATGCCCGGCAGAATTGAACCATTGCCGTTATCAACCTCTATCTCAAGCTGATACAAATGGGCAAGAGTCTCCGGACTCTGAGAAAGAAAATGCTTTTTCCCTTTTAAGATGATATTTCCAAGGGCCTCAATCGTAACATCAAAATGAGTGAGCTTTTTTATCTCATTGACATCTGCCTCAGGTATGCCAACCGTAACCTTGACCCTGCTGTTGTCAAGTATGACTCCCACGGGATCATGCATATTCATGAACAGCCCTTCTTTAACGTCGAGATGATTAACCAGTCCGGATATGGGAGCCCTGATGGCTGCTCTCTCCACTTTAAGTTCTGCATTTTTTACCGAAGCCTCAATTGTGCTAACTTTTGCATTGGCCTGATCTAACTGCGCCCTGGTAATAAGCTGTTCCGTAAAGAGACTGTTGTTTCTCTGAAGATCAAGTTTTGCCAGTTCATATTCAGCTTTAACAGAGGCCAGTTGATTCTCATAATCACGGGAATCAAGCTGTGCAATGAGATCTCCCTTTGTAACGCGGCTGCCCTCTTTTGCTGCTACCCTGACCGCCTGTCCAGAGACCTCGGCCAGGATTTTCAACTCCACCCATGGCTCTACCTGCGCAGGCAGATCTATACGGTCATACATTGATGATGGCATGATGTCAAGCACCACGACATTGACTGGGGGACGGTCTTTATGCAAGGTTGCAAGCTTTTCCGCGGCGATCCGGTCGCCCTCGGTTTTAATCCTTGATGACATGACCAATATGATTATTATCAGTAGAATCAGGGACAATGCAGGCAGCATTTTCCATATGCGTTTCAGGACTCTATTTTTCATTTCATGTGATTCCATATTTAATGGTCTCCTGTCCTTCCGGTTATAGCGGGAAATTGTATCAATGTAAACTATAGACTAAGAGCTTATAATTATATTACTTTCGGGTGTGGAAATAAAGGGAAATAACATAAACCATATATTAATATACCCGTCATTCCCGCGGTCCTTTGAGCGGGAATCCAGAAAACTTGCATAAAAAGGGATTCCTGCTTAAAAAACTGCGGGAATGACATAAGGGAAAACTGTCACAGGAATACGGAATATATGCCTCACCTTCACTGAACAAATCAAGAAAAGCTTTTACAATTTCCGTAAACGCTTTTAGAAACCAATGTTCCATGTTACTGGTTGTGCACAAACGTATTACATTCCCAACTTTTTATTCTTTTCCAAAAGCATGATAGACTGCTTTATTCTTTTCTTTCTGGTTTCCTGTCTTTTTGTGCTTACAATCCACCAATGATATTGCTTTTTATATGTGGGCGCCAGGTTACTGTAACAATCAAATGCCTTCCTGTTTTCGGATAAAGCCACATGTAAATCTGAAGGAATACGTCTGGTATCAAAGATGCGAGTTGACTCTGTCCACCTGCCATTTTTTTTAGCTTCGTTTACCTTTATAAGCCCTGCTTCAGTCATGCGCCCGCAATCAATCATCTTTCTGACCCTTTTCTTATTTGATGCAGACCACATACTGGTATCTTTTCTCGGTGTAAACTTCTGCATGTATTTTTCATCATCCACTCTTTTAACTGTACTATCTATCCATCCAAAACATAAGGCCTCTTCTACAGCATCATCGTAAGGTATCTTCGGTTTTCCAGTATGCTTCTTAAAATATATTAACCATATTTCATTCTCCTTCTTATGGTTTTTCTCCAGCCATCTACGCCATTCTTTCCTGTTCGTGATATATAATTGATGGTCAGTTTTCTCCCTGTTCTTCATTTTATCTGGATAACGTTCTCTGATGATCAACCTGAAGCGTAATAATATGTGTAATTATTGTGAAGGGAAAGGGCAGATAAGAAGTGAGGGCAGAATCTCCTTATTCGGTATCAATCGGAAAATTTTTTACCCAGTCTTTATACTCAGGTGGCGGATCAATAATATTCATGCCTACCCCTACTGTTTTACCCGAAACTAATCCTTTTTTAGCCCATGCTGCTACACAATTCAGGACTATGGTTTTACCCGGCTCCGTCTGCATAGTAAGTTCTATACTTTTATTGCTGAGATAATCATCTTTGAATCTGCCGGGTGAAGACATTAAATATCCTATACCGATTTCGGATATATTCTCGACATATCCTTCATATGTTTGATCGTCAACAGTAATAGTCGCTTTCAGATGAACATATATTCTCTTATGACGTCTTCTTTCCATAATATATCAACACATGATAATGGTTTGCCTTCAACAAATCAAGTATATCAACACATTTCAATACAATAAAAGAAAAAGAATGACGTTACCTGTATCAATTAAGTCTTCGGTTCATCTGCCAATTACAGCTGAAATAAATCATGTACTCTTCTTTTTCTTATTCAGCCTTTGATTGAGTGCCTGGCGGGTAATCCCTAATAGAGCGGCTGCAGGCCCCTGTTTACCATCCGAATTTTTCAGAGCTTCGTTAATGACATGTTCTTCAATTTCCTTTAACGTTGGAACACGTCCGAATATGTCACTTACCGATACATCACCTTTCTCCGCATGTAAGACACTTTTTACTGCAAAAGAGCCCTTTTTCCGTTTTAAGTCTTTAAAATTGTCTATTGATAATTTCCTGCCTTTACACTGGGCAACAGCATCATGGACCATGGCCTGAAGTTCACGAACATTGCCGGGATAGTGATAACCGGATAGTATGGAAATCAGTTCTGACGTTATCTCAGGTCTGGATTTTTTTAATGATGATGATGCATCGTCAAGAAAATGATCAAGTAATAAAGGAATGTCTTGAGACCTTTCTCTTAATGGAGGAATATGAACATGGTGGGCACTAAGCCTGTAATACAGGTCTTTTCTGAATCGCCCTTCCTGAATCTGTTTATCTATATCCTGATTTGAACATGCGATTATCCGTGCGTCACTCTTTTCAGGCAGGTCTGATCCGAGGGGATAGTAAATGCGTTCTTCAAGCAAACGGAGAAGCTTGACCTGTGAAATCCTGCTGAGATCACCTATTTCATCAAGAAGCAGAGTGCCTGCTGCCGCTTTCACGATAACCCCCTCCCTGTCCCTGTCAGCCCCTGTAAAGGCACCTTTTTTATGACCGAACAATGTATCGGAAAACATGGTGTCGTCCAGACCTGCAACATTGATCGCAACATGCTCTCCATCAAGCGCGCTTGCCTTGTGAACTGATCTGGCAATGAGCTCCTTGCCAACCCCCGTCTCACCTGTTATGAATATAGGTTTGTGAGACCTGGCCACGGCTTCTATATAATGGAAAATAGCGAACATGCTTTTGCTTTTGGTGATGATCGGATCAAACGCTTCTTTATTTTCAAGCTTGTCAGACAACAGGTGTTTTTTGAGAGATATTATTTCATTCTGAAGACTCCCAACTTCAAGTGCCTTTTGAATGCTTGATACAAACCGGTTTTCTTCAACAGGTTTCACAAGATAGTCTGTAGCGCCCTCTTTCATGCAATCAACAGCCTTCTCGATCTCATTGGTTGCTGTCATGACAATTACCGGTAAATTGGGGAATTCAGTTTTGATCCGGGAGAGCAGTTCTGTCCCGGAAATATGAGGCATAACAAGATCCAGTACTACTAAAGACACCTGTTTTTTTTCCAGCAGGGGGATGACCTTTCGGCTGTCCTCAATAGTAATAAGATTGTCGTTCCCCACACTTTTCAGTATAAGACTGTAACTGAAGAGGATTTTTGGTTCATCATCGACAAGAAGTATGGGTAATACAGAATTACTCATTTCCGGAATTATTGGATGGCAGTTTTATGGTGGCTGTAGTTCCTTTACCCGGTTCTGATTCAAATTCCAGGCTTCCATCGTGCTCCTTTATTATGGCGTAGGAAATAGAGAGTCCAAGGCCGGTCCCGCCGCTTTCCAGCTTGGTCGTGAAAAAGGGCTCTGTAATTCTATCCAGAGTTGCCTTTGTCATTCCTGCGCCCTCGTCTCTGACTTTGATTATCAGTCTGTCTTTCTTACTGCTATAAGACGTAGATACCGTAACACCGGATCCTTTACTCTTAAGAGAATGCAGGGAATTCATAATAAGATTGATAATTACCTGTTCTATCTGCTGGGCATTCCCCATGGCAAAGGGGAGATCTTTTCCATCGACAAACCTGAATTTGTCGGTATGTCTGGTTATCTGGTTTTTCAGAATGGATATTGCTGCCTGTACCACATCATTTATACTGATCTCCTTGTCTATGTCCGCCTTTTCCGGCCTGCCAAAATCTCTCAGGTTATCTACGATATTCTGTATCCTGACCGATCCTTCATCAAGGTCCTTGAGGAGTTTTGGAACATGATCAATAAGCTCGGAATAGGAAAACCCTCCGATACTGATGTCTCCGTGCTCATCACGATATCGGTCCAGAAGAGGTTGAGCATTGTTCCACATCCGGGCAAGAAGCTGGGCATTGGATTTAATGTAGGTGTTAGGGTTATTTATCTCGTGGGCAACCCCTGACACCAGGGTCCCGAGAGAGGTCATCTTGTTTGCGTGAATCATCTTTGCCTGAAATAATTTGGCGTCCTTTTCCATTTTCACCTTGGCAGTGATATTCCTTGCTACCTCCATTACACTCTTTACCCTGCCGGTGTCATCTGTCAGTGGAAAGGCCCTCACATCCAGAAACCTTCCATCAGGTGTTGCTATCTGCGATGTTTCTTCCCTGCCGGAGGCAAAACTCTTTATGGTGGGACAATTTTGATTATTGGCTGAAAAGTTGGCGCACAACCGGTAACAGTACTGTCCGTTCGGACCTGACTGGTCAGTGCCAAGCTCAAGTTCAGCTGACTTATTGGACCACATGATCTCAAGATCAGGTGACAGCAGCACAAGACAGTCAGGTATGGCATCAAGAAGCACATTAAATTCCTGTGAGAGTTTCTTGAAACTGCTCTCACTCCCCTGCAATGCTATCTCAACTTTTTTACGTTCCGCGATCTCACTCAGCAGCTCTCTATTGGTCAGCAGGAGTTCAGCAGTCCTTTCATTAACATGCTCCTCCATCTTGTCATGGGCCTTTTGCAGGGCATCCTCCATACGCTTCCTTTCCGAGATGTCCCTGACTATGTGGATAAGACCGATCAATTCTTTCCTGCTGTTAAACTGGGGCATGGCCCGGATCTCGATAAATCTTTTCAGGTGCGGCTCATATATTTCGAATGTAACAGGTTCTTTTGTTTTAAGGCAGGCACAGCTCGGACATCCTTCAGGAGGGCTTTCCTTGCCGTGATAATATTGATAACACTTGTTCTTTGATATATCCAGAAGCGGGAGCTGAAGAAACTTTTCTGCAGCCTTATTGGCAAATATGATATTGAAATCCCTGTCATGAATGGTAATCATGTCAGTGATGTTATTGAAGGTATCCTCCCAGTTAAGAATGGACTGCAGAATAAGCTCATCAGCCCTTTTATGTTTATTCTCCAGTTCAGACACCCGCAGGGACATTTTTTCCAGTTCCTGCAGAAGCTCTTCCTTTGTCTTTTCACTGTTTTTGATCATATCCATCTTAATTCCTTATATTTATTAAGATATAGCCCCGTAAGCTACGTATAATTCATGAAAAAGTAATACTATCCTTAATATTAAAGTATACCCTAATTTCTGGAAATTTCATCTCTTCATAAAGAGAACTCATTCATTTATAAGCAATTAATTGTACACCTTGGAATTATTGCAACGATAAATAATTCTTCATTATTGAGCTGAGGAATTAGAGGGGCTACGCTAACGGTTTTCTTATTTTATTTAATTATTACATTTAATATTAATTAGTTAGTGCTATATTATTAATTTATAAGTTTAAGTTAAGCCGACAATGTGATCTCATGTATATACTCAAGTTTTAATTGCTTATCTGCTTTTGGAATCCAGCCAGATCGTAACAGGCCCGTCATTTGTCAGTTCTACTTCCATATGTGCTCCGAATATTCCTTCTTTAACATTAATACCGCCTTCACGAAGCAATATGTTAAACCTTTTCCAATAATCCTTTGCCATTTCAGGTTCTGCTGACAAGTCAAACCCGGGACGGTTACCTTTTCCGGTATCTGCATATAAGGTAAACTGGGACACGCTTAATATCTCTCCGCTGATCTGCTTTACATCCAGATTCATCTTGCCCTGGTCATCTCCGAATATGCGCAGGTTAAGGATTTTTCTGGCAAGGTATTCGATATCATCTTCACTATCGCCCTTTCCTACCCCTACAAAGAGGAGAAGCCCCTTCCCTATCATGGCAATTTCACGACCGTCTACTGCTACTTTTGCATTTTTAACTCTCTGTATCATTACTCTCATGAGATTTTTCCCTTTGCGCTCTTTACTCTTTACACCTTTGCATCTCATACGTTACATGTTAGAATAATAAATCCGTCTATGGCCAACAAGCTTATCTATATTAATTTATCCATTAATAGTAATCATTTCACTGTTTAATATTGTGACTCCAATTTTTATGAGTAATCACAGTCGAATTAACCTTCAAGGAATAGTACCAGGTTGCTGTTTATATTCATGTTCTCAGTAATGATAACGGCTTGACATTGAATAATATCTCCATCCAATGATTTATCTATAGGCCAATTAAACTGTAGGATTATATATCAGAATGAAATTAGATCGAAAATTTCTTCGAGTAAGACAATGTTTGGAGCCCTCAAAACCATGTAGTCCGCCTACTACAGCTGCAAAGTCGCGGACATCGGTCATGCTTGTCGTGAGACTGTAGGTAATAATGCTTATTTCTTAAATCAACTGTTTTTCTATTTCAGAGAGGGTTTCTGTCGGCGCAAGATCAGCCAATGCTGAAAGGGCTAACTTCCTAGTTTCCAGAGTATCAGCTTTGTCCTTAAATATCTCTAACAGCAGCGGTACCCCTTTCTTCTCTTTCATTTTTAATAGAGAATGTATAACTTCATCTCTTAACGGGTCCTTCTTATTCTTCAAAATCCTGGACATGACAGGGAAGATCATGGCAGTCTGGTTTTTTTGCCCGCTGTTAACCATGAGCGCTAGTGCAGCCTGGCGAACTTCGACATCCTTTTTTTCATCTCTGATTATCCGGAGAATTGCCGAGAATGCCTTTTTCTTTTTTATAAACTTTTTAAGAGACTGCACTGTTGCAAGATTCGTCCCTGCATCTTTGTAATTGCCGAGGCATGACACAAGGATGTCCATAGCCTTTATATTGCCCGTTAATTCCAGGACTTCTATCAGCTCTTTTCTTGATTCGGCTTTCTTCTCGATTTCACGCTCTATATATTGAATCGCACTGCTGCTCGATATCTTGATTAAGGAAGACAACGCAGTAATATGAATTTCACTGTTACTATTGTTATCGATGATCTCTTCTAATCGATTAATATTATCAGGATCAGGCGAAACTGCTGACATTGCCAGAACCGCTTCTTTCCGGATTTCCATATCCTCGTCACGGGAGAGCTTTATCAGCTCATTCAAAATTTCAGGGTGTTTCAATTCCCTGCCCACAAGGGCCGCCTTTCTTCTCACCAGTACTTCGTGATCATGAAGCCCTTTGATCACTATATCCTTGACAGCATCTCTATTCAACCGGCCTGCTATATCCAGTACAGACATTCTGATTCCCTGTTCGCTGTCCTCCATGCCTTTCTGCAGAAAGTTGACGATCCCGCCCTTATTAATCAGGACAGATTCTTTATCCTTTAAAAGTGTAAACATCACTTTGAGTGCTCCCATGCGTTCTTCCTTCTTTCCGTGAGTAGCCGCCTCAAATAAGGGCTCAAGTACAACATCACTCTCAAGCCTCTTCAGGGCAAAGACAGCCTGTACTTTAACTTTCTCATCAGTGTCCGGATTTCTTAAAAGGATCAAAAGAGATTCTGTAGCCCTTCTGTCCCGTAAAAGCCCTGATGTCCTGACCGCTTCCTCCTGAACGTCAGTGTTCCTGTCTCCAAAAGCCGTTATAACAGGCATTACCGCCCGGTAACTTTCCGAGTACCCCAATGACCTCAAGGCATATTTCCTTACTTCGGTGTCAGGGTCATTTAATAATTTAATCAAGGTTGATACAAGTAATCTCTTTTTAAGAATGGAAGACCTCAGGATGGCGTCTTCCTTTTCAAAAAGGCTGCTCAGGATGAGAGCTGCCTGCCTCCTTATATTCACGTCCTGACCCAGGAGGGCCTCCATTATTGGCTCAATTGTTTTATCTGTATACAGATGTCCCAATGCATTAATAATTTCTCGTCTCAGCTCTTTTTCTGTTTCCTGCCTGTAAAGAACCAATAGATGATCAACAGCACCTGTGTTCCCGAGCCTGCCCAGCGCCCTTACAGCTTCCTGCTTTATCCATGGGTTCTTGTCCTTAAGTAGTCCTGTCAGGATTTCAAAGCTTTTCCCGCCGGGTATAAGGCTTAGCGTGTTGACTGCCTCCATTCTCATGACAAAATTTTCATCTTCAGGTTTCTTCCCTGCCTTTGTTTTTTTGACAACTTGTATTTTTCTTCTTTTCTGGGGAAATTTCCTTGCCGCTAATTCGTTGCTGCCTTCCGTAATAGTAATAAAACTGTCAACCTCTATATCCTTAAACTTTTGGACATTCCCGCTCGGCCATGCAATCTCGATCTCTCTAATGACGGAACTGTCCCCAATGCCGAAATGTATTCTGGTGTCCATCTGGGAAAGATATCCTGAACCGCTTCTGACCTGGCGTGTCTGTTTCATATTTTCAGTAGTGAGCACTATTTTTGCCCCTATGCCAGCACTGTTGCTGTCTTTTCCTGCAAGACTTATATTAATCCAGTGATTATTCGTCATATTCCTGTTTTCAAGATACTGACTTTCGCCGTTATTGTTGACCACAAAGAAGTCTATATCCCCGTCGTTGTCAAAGTCAGCAACTGCGGCACCCCGGCTTGACCTGAGGGTTTTCAAGCTCTTTCCCGCATACCCGGATATGTCTGAAAACGTCCCGTTCCCATTATTCATGAATAGCTGGTTTGCCTGACCGATCGTGGCCTGCGGATTGTCATAATCAACCATCCCATGGCCATTGGCGACAAATATATCAAGATAACCATCGTTGTCAATATCCACAAACTCTGTTGACCATCCGAAGTATCCCACACTCACTTCCTCTCCAAGTCCTGCATCAACCGTGGTATCAATAAAACCGTCTTTCTTATATTTACTATCTTTATTTACAGAAAGGTTCCGGTAAAGGATGTTTGTGTCACTCTGGGAATAGGTTGAGAAAATGTCCGGATCACCATCGTTATCATAGTCACCGACAGTTACCCCCATTCCGCTTAAGGGTGAATCAACCCCGAGAAACCCTCCCAGATCAGTAAAGGTTCCGTCTCCGTTGTTGATATAAAGGACGTTTCTTGATTTATCGTTCACAATATAAATATCCTGGTCCCCGTCAATGTCGTAATCGACAAAGACCACTCCCATTCCCTTACCCGGTGAATTGGCCACTCCAGCCTTATCAGTAACATCAGTAAAGGTACTGTCCCCGTTGTTCCTGTAAAGAACATTTTTTTCACCATCGAACAGGGCAGAATTCATCAATAAAGGCTTGACCATCTTAAAGGCACTGTTCGGTTCACCGGGGGTCATGGTTTTATCAAAGACAACATAATTGACTACATACAGATCCAGATCACCGTCCTGATCATAATCTGCCCAGGCTGCAGAAGTTCCCCATCTCTCATCTCCCACTCCTGCCTTATCAGTAACATCTGTAAATGTACCATCCCCGTTATTATGGTACAGGATATTGGCACCATAATTTGTTACATATAAATCAGCATAGCCGTCGTTATTAAAGTCTCCAAAGACACACCCCATGCCAAAACCATTGTTTTCTACCCCTGCCTTTTTTGATATGTCTTTGAAAGTCCCGTCTCCCTGATTACGATATAAAACATTATTGGGAGTCTTTGACCACCACCACTTTTTTCCATAATAGTGAGCAAAACCCGAACCATTAACAACATATATATCCATGTACCCATCCTGGTCAATGTCTGCTACACAGGCTCCGGACCCGATTAGTTCATTGAGTGCTGTCAACATCTTGCTGGTCTGAATGTGAGTGAACTTTATGCCTGACTCAAGTGTTGCATCTATAAGTTCAAACCCTGGCGGAGCCGCATCAAATCCAGCGCCCGGATATGAGTCAATACTTTTCAGTGAAACCTGCTGAATTCCCGCCTTTCCCCCGCTGCGAGGACCAGTTTCCGAGAGGACCGGGAGTAATGAGCCCCGGCTTCGTTCTGTATGTGCTTCTGTGGGCAGATCAATCCTCTTTTCCTCAGGAAGTGATAACACCAGACTCAGACCCACGGTGATGTAAAGAAAGATCATCCCCGGGTTGAAGATGAATCCGATAACGTTTCTGAAAGGGCCTTTATTCTTATACTCTGATGTAGTCATTTCTATTCTTTTTCATATTTAGTTATACTGATCGTTTTCCTGCTATTGATAATGGCCTGCTCTCTTTCCGGCTGTTTCCGGATAGGAATGCTTAAGGTGTCCCGGGCAACATCAACGATTGGCAGCTTGATATTTTTGCCTCCAAGGACCCAGTCGGTAAACCACTTGTTGAATTTCCTGTACCGGACTCTGGCCATTACTGTAATATCACCCTTTGCCCAAAAGGGAATTTTGAATGCATAGGTTGAGATATCAGTCCCGCCGGATGGGATAAGTTTTTTATATGCATTCCCTATCATATGCCACAGGTTATGTTTGTTAATCACGGTCCCCTTCCTGTTCAGGCCGACAGTAAAGAAAAATCTTGTGTTCTCCGCCTTCACATTCCCTTCTTCATCAAGTGCCCCGGTGTGATAAATTACATTGTTCTGTGCATCTACTACTTTCAGCTCAAGCCATGACTCGTATATATCCAGAGGACCGTTGGGATAACTGTGTCCTATTTTCGCATTCGTGACGGCAACCTTAAGCTGCACTTCTTCACCCATCGTCACGTATGGTGATGGTTCTGAAAGCTGATACACCTCATTATCAATAAATGCCTGGTTCCTGCTTGCCATCTTGTCTCTCGGTGGGAAAATGGTTACCAGCAGCTTCCTTCCCTTCAGCCAGTCTTTGGTCATGTTAAACTGGGTCTCATCCCCGTCCAGCCACGGTATCACAGGGTTGGCAGCCACAAACCGGTGAGAACGGATTTTCCCGTCAGAGCCGGCAGCAGGGTCATCAGAATCCTCGAAAGGCATATGGCAGTCAACGCAGTACTTAACATCTTCCTTGTTAAATCCCTTGTCATTTCGTCCGGAAAAAGGACTGGCAAGCCACTCACCATACTGGTCCTGAAGTTTCACCCATCCCCAATTGTTGGGATCTTTTATATACTGTTTATGACACGTAGCACAGAATTCAGGTGTGCTGTAAAAGTCCTTTGAATATTCGGCCTTATGGAGTGCTGGAGCAGTTCGTATAAGTATCCGGTTCATTGTTTTCGCAAGACTGCCTTCCCGGTTGGCAAAGAGGTATCGTTTCGGAAGACCTAGAACATAGCTTCCACTACCTTTGAGGTGCTTTATCCTTGAAAAGGCGTGACACACTATGCACGACGATCCTTCATGGCTGTATTGACTATCCAGGCTGTCTCCCGGATTCAGATTGCCCGAGAGCAGGGCCACTGGATCATGGCACCCAGCGCAGTAACGGGTCATTTCCTTACTGGCCGTCTGTATCAGGAACCCTTCAGAGGCCCGGTAAAATACATCGGTTGAAGAATACCTGTGTGCAGATGACATCCACTGGTTATAAATATCGATATGGCATCCACCCTGCGCGCAGGAAGGAGAGTTACCGATCAGCCGGGCATCAACGGGCTCTCCTGATTCAGTTGTCGCCTCACTGGGAGTAAAAGGATTGTCTCCCGGTTTAACACTGTAATTTGCAGGAATGCCGTTCTGAAATTCCGGTTCTTTGTATTTAGAGGCAGCAATGTATTGAACAAGAAATATGACCGCAGTAAATCCTCCGACAAGAACTATGCACGTGATTGGAGAAACTCCGAAAGCCTTTACAAAAGACCAGTCCTTTTTAAATGCTTTCATGAAGAAGTGAAGCAGTATGAGCACAGCTCCGGCGATACTCACCCAGAGGTGAATATCTGACATGATATAGTTGTCTTTTTTGAGACCGACAAACGTCAGGTACAGCCCTGTCAGGACTAAAATGGTAATTACAACGTAAGAAATGTATCCGGTGATTCTATAGCCGCCCTTCCATCCGGGCGTTGCCCGCCGGAAGTGATTGTACTGGTAGAAAATAAACGGTACCAGGAAGATAAAGCCGATAATGATGTGAAACAGGACATTGAACTGATACGAGATCGTGAATTCAGTGCCCAGCCAGACGTAGAGGCCGCTGATAAATTCGTAGATTAAAGTAACAGCTGTCACAAAAAAGAAAATCAGTAGCTTCTTATTCATAAATTAAGTTAGTTCCCGTATCGATACACCTGAGAGATTCCGACTAGAAGTATAATCAATCAATCAATCAATAGATGGATGGTAAAACTATAGGAAATAAGCGGCACTACTCAACAACTATAGACACTTTATCCGTTGTGAATGTACTATCGATATCTACTGCTTTCAATGTTATTATGTGATTCCCTCCACTTAATGTTTTTGTAAATTGTTCTCCAGTGCCAATAACTCCATCTATATTAGATGTCCAGATTAACTCTTTGGCTTTTCGATCTACATCATCTGTATAGTATGCCCCACCTTGAAAAACAATGTCATCATACTGAGAAAAAATACCATTATTATTTGGCATGGCAATAAGTGCCGCTGGAGCTTCCGCAAATGAATTGGATAGCAATAATGCATGAATGCATAGTACTAACACAATAAGAGTACATAATATCTGTAACAATTTCAAAATGTGCTTTCTCATTGATACCCCGCTATACTTAAATTAATAAACTCTAATAATTCATTAAGTTTTCAGCAAATTTAATATTACCAACCTCAGACATCCCCTGAACAATAAAATTGACATCACCAACTGCCACAACATCACCTCCCGGCCTCGCCGGTGAACCTGGCACTTGACCCACCGCAATGACAGTTCTCCCCGATCTTCTTACAAGACTCTTTGCAGTACCACTCAAATTAAAACTTGATACAGCGTAAAATCGCACTGAATCTACACCATCGGTAATCTGATCCTGGGATATATCATCAAAAAAGCCTGACCCAACATTATCGGCATTATTTACAATCCCAATTCCAAGATCAGAAAACAATTGGTTCATAGTAGGCCTTCCAAAAGAACCAGAATGATCACCTACAACAACTAATCGCCCCCCTGAATTCAAGAAATCCTTAAACATATTGACCTCATTTGAACTAAAATTACTTCTACTGAGGACAAGAAAAATTAATCGAAATTCATTTAAATCACTTGGGAAAGTAATTGCTCTCTCAGTTATATATCCTAAATTTGTGTAGAAATTTGTTATAGTTTGATAATTATTATCATAATAATAAGCATTGTGGCCATGATATACTAAAACTTTCTCCCCTAATTGCCTTATTGTAATATCACCCACATCTGTAATACCATCGGGAATCGGTGTCATAGTTTCTGACTTACCTTTTAGAGTTCCAACTGATGCTGATACGACAATGTCCCCCATAACAGTAGGCACATCCGGTATAGAAAATGTTCCATCGGCTCCAGAAACATCGGACAGATCATTTACTGAAGTAACAGTAGCTCCCTCTACAGGATTACCGTCAATATCGATGACTCTACCCACAACCGTTGTCCCAGGATCAGGGATGACAGTTACGTCAATCTCATCTGAAACTACAACATTCCCAGCACTATCTGTAGCCTCAGCACTAACAGTAAAGGAATCAATATTTAGTGGAACCGTATAACTAAACTCGTAAGGTAACGATGTATCGGTGGAAACAAAGCCACCGTCAACAAATAAACTTACTGATGACACTTGTACATCATCAATAGCATCTGCTGTAATCGTGATACTTGAACCTTCAATTACCTCATCGCCGTCTAATGGAGATATAATATTTACACTTGGAGGACTATCCGGTACAACATTAACCAATACACTGCCTGAAACTCCTATATTCCCCGCAAGGTCAATAGCCGCGGCACTTACAGTAAATAGGTTAGACCCCATTGGTACAGCATAACTGAACTCATAGGGTACAGATGTATCTGTAAATACAAAATTATTGTTGACCAGAAAGCTTACAGAGGCTACATGCACATCGTCTGTTGCATCGGCTGTCAATAAGATATTTGAGCCTTCAATGACATCATCACCATTTGATGGTGATGTGATGCTCACAGTTGGAGCAACTGTCCCTGTATCCTCTAGTAGTCTATATTGTCCTATAAATAAACGGTTCCTGTCTGTTATAAGGTAAACGTATGCTTCGTCTACATCAATACCTCTGCCGTTATCATCACCGTAACCTGAGAAATTGATGAGTGAGCTGAAGATCAGATTATTCGGCATGCTAATGTTATAGATTGGAACAGCATTGACCCTGAAAATGTCAGCGCCAAATGCAAGGTTCTCCATAAGGGCAACATCAGAGAGATACCCTCCTGTTGTCTCTGTGTCCAGAATTGTCGGGCTAACCGGATTGCTTATATCTACTGCCTTAAGACCACCCTGAGGATAATCCGCCAGATATGCAATACCATCTCTTAAAACAAGGTCCGTGGAAGTATAAGATGTATCAACAGATCCTATAATCTGCGGGTCTGCAGGATTAATAACATCGATAACTTGAACGCCGCTGCTTCCGTCTGCTATAACCGCAACATTATTGACAGGATCCACATCTACTCCACTAGCTGTTCCAGGTGTATCTACGGATCCAACAATTGATGGATTGGCAGTATCGGAAAAGTCAATTATCTTCAAACCCTGTGAACCATCTGCTATAAATGCTAATGTTCCTGAGTAAACCACGTCCTGTGCACTGGTAGTAGCCACAGAACCCAGAGGCACTGGATCGAGAGGATTACTGATATCCATTATTTGTAATCCTGAAGCACCGTCTGCAATGAGTGCAAGATTACCGCTTATCTTGACATCATTAGCGGTACCGGTAGTATCTTCCGATGCAACGACGGCAGGATTATCTCTATCGGATACACTTACGACATGAAGACCTCCTGTCCCTGCAGCAACATAGGCATAATCTCCGTCAACATCCACGTTATTGGCTGAGCCTGAAGGCATGTAAACAAAAGACAACGCAACAGGAGAAAAGGTCTCTACGGTAGTCACGGCATTATCTGCAAAGCCACTGTTGTTAACAGTTATAGTGCATGTACCGTCAACGCCTGCAAATACCAATCCATCCTGAGCCCCGAAACTACATACGTTTAAATCGCTGGAGCTGTAATTGGTACCGCGTGAGGTTGATGTCAAGTCTATTGTATTGCCGTCCAGAAGGTGTCCTGTAACTGCTAACTGGCGGGAGGCGTCACCCATTACAGTATTAAATACAATTACAAAGTTTGAAGGAGACACTTCAATGTGGTCCAGGGCATCGGCAAGATTGTAACTTCCTGAACTGGTCGGATCACTGCCTGTTAATACTTCAAGGCCGTCATTAATACCATCTCCATCAGAATCCTTTAACAGAGGATTGGTTACAAAACCGTCATCACCTTCAACGACTTCTTCACCGTCTGTGATACCGTCATCATCTGAATCCGGATCATTAAGATCAGTGCCCAGATCATATTCTTCCTTGTTGGTGAGACCATCACCGTCAGCATCCTCAAGTGCATCCACACGGTCATTCGGGTTCAGGCCATTGGCGATCTCGTAGTCATCAGGAATTCCGTCCCCATCCGCATCAGGATTATTGGCCTGTATAACATTGAATACAATGGAGCTTAAAACCATATCATTGGAAGCTGTAATAATTACCACACCAGTTCCCGTGGCTGTTACAAGGCCCTCTTCAGAGACTGTGGCAATGGCAGGGTTGGTCGTTCTGTATATCGTGCCAGTAGAGCTTGCTGTTATATCTCTAGTGCTGCTATCGGGATAGGTTGCTGTTACCTGTAGTTGAGCGGTGGCGCCAATTGCTGTGAGAATTGTTTCAGGAGATGTTATTGATAGAGAACTGGGAGCGGGTTCAAATACATCAAGCGGTATATCTCCAACCTTTATACTTCCATTAGGCGGGATGATTACCCAGTCAGACTGACCTGACTTTGTCACTCCGTTTTCCACACATGTAGCACGAACACGTACCTTGCCCATAGTAGAGGGGACATTAGGGATTACCCAGCTGCCGTCAGTTTTTACCTCGGCTGTGCGGTTAAGAACGCTGACTGTGCAGTTTTCGCTGAGCTGGGCAAGGGAAAGTGAATCATTCAAGATCACGAGGAATGAAAGTAGTAGAACAATTAATAAAGCTTTAATGTTTTTTAGTTTGCTTTGTTTCATACGATAGTCAATCAATTAATCCACAACTAAATGATTTTTATTGGGGTGTCTCTACTTCTTTCTTTTAATGCTTCCTCCTATATTGCTGGCTTAGTAACTTTTCTAATGGTAGCTTTTCCTATTTTAGTTCCATGTCTTTTGTATTATTCTTTTATCTCTTTTCCTAATACTTTCATCTTTATAATGTTTGATTTCCAGTTGCCTATAGGAATATTAATGTTTTTCCTTTTTGAAAGAAGCGTTGTTGAATAAATTGCTTCAATTATATATTCTCCAGTGGCGAAAGTTTTTTCAATTATAAAACTAGTCCCAAAAAAATGATTTTGTTCAATTGGAATTGTTTCTAACATTGCCGCTGTCATCTCTATTTTTACTAAAGGACTATTGTATACAGCTATTCCTCGTGTATCTTTTATAGCAATTCGAATCAACCATCCCTCTGGATAGAGGGTTTTAAGAACAAATAATTTCTCTTTACTTATATTCCTCAATTCTACATCTATACTAATGGATTCTTGATATTGATACGTAGGTTTGAAAGATCGGATAGCTAATTGTAATTTTTCATCAGGGAGCATTGCACCATTAAGCTGATCACACACTAGGCTAATTGAACAAATAGCTACTCCACAAAATAAAAATAGTTTCCATAAATAGTTCATATATTTTTCACCTCACTTCTTATGGACATGCTGGCCAACCTTTACTAGTTGCATATGTCTCAATGTTAGCTATCATGGCATTCAATTCGGCTTGTCCAGCTACATAGGGTGGGTCACCAGCACCATCGCCTAAAGCATTATAAGCTGCCGCTGCTGCTCCAAATCCTGCCAAAAAATCTGTATTTGCTTGTGGCTCTAACGCAGCTTTAGCATCTGCTGCGGTATCGTAGGAACTACAAGAGACCGTATTACCTTCCATTGTTGTTTCTGTTGTCCCCCATTCATTATTGAAGCTAGTTTGCCATTCTGTCTCCCAATGATAATTTTCATGATCAATAGTGGCCTGTGTTACATGCCAACCGGGACCTTTCCCACCTGTAGCTGTGTAGTCAGCCAAGTCTGATATAACATCACAATAATGTCCCGTAGCACCCGGATTATTTACAATATTACCTCCATCCACTGGATTAGGAGTGTTTGCAGCAGGAGTTGGAACTATGGTAATCGTTCCAGTAGAAGTCACTGAATTCACACGGTACCGCCAGATGCCTGTACCTGTGTCCAAGCAAGCAGAACCGGTAAAAGTTGGTTGATCAACACTTGTTATCGCTGGATTTGTCATTGAAGCAGCTGCGGTTATCGTTGTTGCATTATAAGTTACTGTTATACTTGAATTTGCACCACATTCCGGTCCTTTTAATTCTGGACTGCCCCCCTGACATTTTTCACAATCATCCGCAGGTGTTTCCGAATCATCGGCTTCACTGGTCTTCGATCCGCCTTGACATACTTCTTTTTTACAATCATCCGGTGCATTCTGAGAAGGTGTCTGACCATTATCCGGCTCACACTGATTCCCCTGAGTATTACACTTCTGACAATCCGGACAATTATTAGCACCTCCAACCGGCTGCGGATTTCCGCCGCAGTGCCATCCGGCCTTCACCACACCAACACCAGGATCCGATATAATCATCATTCCATCATCAGTTACAGTCCCAGTTCCAATACTGACAAACTGCCCGAGATCGTGATCAAAAGAATACATCGTAGTAATTTCGTTCGGCGCAAGCCCGTCCACATTGGGTAATGTTATCGGAGCCGGTGGATCAAATACAGCTCCGGGCGGTTGAATGGTTACAATAAATCTCGGCTGCAGACCATTGGGAGGCGGCATAGGCACCTTGTCTGCATGAACCTGGGTAACAGAAATATATCCTTCATTCGATCCGTCAGGAAATGTGACGGAATTTGCCTTTACTATTAATGAAAAACCGGGGATCTCATCCAGCATGTAAACAACATCTTCGTTGCCTCCTACCCATTGTATATTTGATGTATTTAAAGGCAGTAAAAATACCGGCATACCAAGTGTGTTGTTCTGCCCGGCAACGGTAACGAGTTCCCATGCCAGGGTCGGAAATTCACCCGGTATGGTTGCCGTGGAACCGTCAGCTATGAGGTGAACAGGGCCAACCGGTACATTATCAATCATGAATGCTCCCTGATCATCAGTAATGCCCTGCCGCGTAGTCCCCTCTACCCGCATGGTTACACCGGGGATTGGATTATTTGAATTATCGAGGACTACCCCGCTTATCTTCGTATCACCCGGGTCCCCAATCGCAAGTCCTGTTGAAAGAAAGCTTGCAGGATTGCCTGCGTTCCCGGGAAAGCTGGCTTCCACTATATGAGCATAATTTCCAACTTCAGGGCCAAGTGTAAAAGGTACGGTGGCTCTACCGTCACTGTCCGTATTAACGGTTATCTCAGCCTGGTCATTGCTGAATTTGCCGCCTCCACTCTTCATGTTAAACGTGACCGGAACATCCCCTGCCGGGTTATGCCCGATATCTGTAACGATGGCTACCAACGGCTCCGGCAGAGGCTGATTTACGCCGCCTCTCTGCTGACTGCCCGATGCAACATGTATGTTTTCCGCCGGGGCAATTGTTCCTGATGCAATATATGTGACGGAACTCTGGATACCTGTAGAAGATACCTCTACCTTGTTATTTCCTGCACCTGCCCATGTCCCCAATGTGTACACCACCTGTGCCTGCCCATTAGCATCAGTCTCAAGTGCAAGCGCCCTCTCTCCCCCGTTCAGCGAGCCGTTATTTTCCGTACATCTGAAAACCACAGTCCTCCCAGCCACGGGAGCACCATTTTCATCAATAACGGATGCAACAAAGGGTTCTAGAAGCTGCGTTCCAACCGTAGCAGTCTGGTTATTCCCTGACACAATGTTAAGTGTCATTCCAACTGACAGATCAAGCGTAACTGCTATACTTATACTGGCAGTATTTCCTGTCTGGTCAGCGCCGATGGCTGTAATCGTGTTCTCCCCCTCCACGAGAGGAACAGATTCAACAATAAAGTTTCTGTTGGATACCGCGGCATCTATTCCATTAACAGCAACACTTGCCTGATCTTTATTGACCGTCCCCCTGACAATATCGTTTATAAGTCCGGTGACAATAACCGGAGAGGAGGTTACTACAGCGCCATCTGACGGAGAGTTTATAAATACTTCAGGCGGAGTAGAATCAAGATGAATATTGGCATTTGCAGTTCCCACATTATTAAAAGCATCATAAGCAGTTGCAGCGATGACATTCATCCCTTCATTTAACACAATTCCGGTAACGGCGAAACTGCCACTATTTATAACCGCTTCAACACCGTTTACAAATAAACTGACTGCATCATCACTAACGGTACCACTTACATCTATAGGAGAGCTTCCCACAGTGGTCAGGGTTTCCGGAGATATTATGGTAACAGTCGGAGCAAGCTGAGAATCGGAACAGCCATTACTATCTACCGTCTCCCCGGTCGGAGTTTCGGGGCATATATCAGAATCATCCTCCACCCCGTCATTATCAGCATCCGGCCCTGCATCACACTCCGGAGGAACAATCACACAGCGCGGTTGAGTGCATTGTAATATGCACGTACGCGCATCAAGTACCGTAATCATTCCGTCACCGTCCGCATCTCGAGGATCATCAGGGCCACTGGCCGGAGTATTGCGAGCTGCGATAATCTGATTAACGTCATTCATATCGACGTTGCAGTCATCATCGACATCACAGACGGTTGAGGAATAAACAGGAGAGTTGACAGCAAAACCAAGCAATAGGAATAAAATTAGAAAAGCACATGCTTTAGATAAAGATAGCTTGATTCTCAAAAGACATCTCCACGCTGATAATATTAAAAGTTTCGAGTCATCACTACAGAAAAAACAAAGAACTTTAATCCCCGCGAGTACATCATATTATTTTTTTAAATCTCTAAAGTCAAGTAAAAATTTTTTATAGCCTTTATAAATTATTCTTATTAATTTCAAGCCAAGATATCTTTCTTACTATTAATAATATGAAAGAAAGTCACTTTTAAATCTTCATTTTTTTCCTGAAGGCCATCATTCCTGCAAAACCACTGCCTAAAAGCATCAGCGTTGCGGGTTCAGGTGTTACAGTCGCCGATGCATTACTCGTTGTAGCAGTCAAAGGGAATCCGAAGGAATCTCCCAGGCCATTTATTGCTGCTATATCTATGGAACTCGATCCTAACGTAAGAGTATCAAATGTTAAGCTGGCAAGCGTAAAACTGTCAGGTTGAAGAGCATCCAGAATAAATGGAGGGTCAAAGGAAACCTCGAAAAGATTCAAAGTTCCAAATCCTGGTGTAGTGAATTGAATACTGCCAAACAGCTGGTCTAACTGGTTTCCAAAGACAACGGAATTAAAGCCCAATATAGCCGGATCATATGTGAAATCAATATCAAATGCACCCAGAGAAGGTGGAGAAAAGGTACCAAGTCCGGCAATATTGACATCTACATTAAAAGGATCGCCAAGCATTACATCCTGTACCATAGGATCAAATCCTATCATGATGGCCTGAGAAGCAGTAGTTGAGAAGAATATCAGCATTGCCATTACAATGAATACGACTGCAATTTTTTTCATTTTAATGCCTCCAATTTATTCATGTGAAATTTAAAATAAAGATTAAAATAAAATAGAATGCCCCTCAACAAACAGATGCTTGGATACACATAAAATTCCAAATAATTTGAAACCCTGTCATATTTTATATAGTTTATTATTTTTTGTATGTAAGGCAGCTATTATTTATTTGTAGGATTTTTCAATTAATTTTGTAAGATTATACCTATCATGAACTATATGAACTTCTATCATTAAATTAATTCATGTGCCCATTTGTATGGAGTTTTGTATATGTTACATTAACAACACAGGCAGAAAGCAGCAAAGTGCAAAGGAAGAAAAAACATACCCTATACTGTGTTAAACCTTAATTCCTTTGTGCCATTTTGCCTTTATACCTTTGCATCTAAATAGTGTCTGTATAAAATGTCTGCTTTTAATTTTAGTCATGCCCGAACTTAGTAATCGGGCATCCAGAATTTATTGAAAAGACTGGATTCTCGATGCGAGTCTTCGCGAGAGTCGCTTCGACCGGCTTAAGGACCTGCCTACCGGCAGGCAAGCTGCCGGAATGACAGACAGACGAATTGAGTTTAAAATCAAACACAAATTAGTTACATGTTAAAATAACAAATCCGTCTATGTCCAACGATCTTATCGAAACAATAATCAGCACCAAGGAAGCCCTTCGCAACCGCTCTATTAATTCTCTCCTGCAAAACAGGTCCCTCAATGAACTTTCAAACGATGCAGATGAACTTGATCAGTTTCGTAAATCCACAACAAATCTGTACCACAAAGTCAGGGCATCATTATTCCTGTTTGTAATATACCGGTTTCACCTGCTTAACAGTAATGGTATAGGGCAGCATGGACAGATACCATTTACGGGAGTTACCGCGGCATTTGAAAGAGACTTTGAAAAATCAATAGATATTTATCTGCAAAGCAATTCCCGTAATGGCGCAGTCTTCAGCGCATTGGCTGATTCCTACTATAAATTATCGTTTAAGTACCTCCTTGATCAGGTCAAACTTTCAATGAGCGAATGCAAAGAGAACCACAACCTGTATGACATTAATGGCCTTGATGATTATCCCTTTTCTGTGCCGGACCAGCTGACTATCCCTGATTCAGCTACAGGAAATTATCCGGTTGGGAGGGATGCCTCACCTGTAAGGCTTGACCCTTCTCATAAATATTTCTGTTGACCTCAGGGTACACGGCAGCTCTGACCCGATAAAACCTCCATGCGAATGCTATTGCAGATTTATTGAAAAACCGGTTATTAAACTCGTTTCGATTGATTTAAAGTCATCCAAAGAGGTTTCTTCTGTTAGCGAGTTATTTAATTTTGGAAATGATTATCTCTCACTTTTAAAGGCAGGGGTTGTTGCTTCAGGTATTGTCCCACCATGCTTCGAAGATAAAGATATCCCATTACATGAGATACTTCACAAATTGTTCGGAAAACCCGGTGGCATTGAAATCGTTACAAGAGTAAATGGTATACCCAAGGGATCACGACTTGCAGTGAGTACAACTCTGCTTTCAACAATAATAACCAGGCTTATGAGGTTCAGCGGTCAGATCAAGAATGTAACCGGAACATTGGAAGACAGTGACCGTCGTATTGTCGCTTCAAGGGCGATTCTGGGTGAATGGATTGGCGGATCCGGCGGCGGATGGCAGGATTCAGGCGGACTGTGGCCAGGCATAAAAGTCATTACCGGACAGATGGCAAAAGAAGGTGACCCGGAATTCGGTATAAGCAGGGGATGTTTATTACCTGAATATAATGTCTTCAGCAAAGGTAAAATTCCTGGAGCTGTTGAATCTAACATTCTTGATTCCCTGATCCTGGTCCATGGCGGCATATCAATGGATGTCGGTCCTGTTCTGGAAATGGTCACTGTAAAATATCTCCTTAAGCATGAAGATGAATGGAAAGCAAGATTAAAGGGAATGGACCTTTTCGATCATATTGTACACGCAATAAAATCAGGAGACATGAGACGCCTTGGATCACTTACTACTGAAGACTGGGAAACAGCGATACAAAATGTTATCCCCTGGGTTAATAACGCTTTTACAATGGCTTTAATTGATAAAGTTAAGGATATACTTAAAGATAATTGCTGGGGTTTTTTAATGCTTGGAGGCATGTCAGGCGGAGGAATGGCATTTATCGTAAATCCGGAACTAAAGGACTACTGCAGGAATAGAATTCTGGATATCATGATTGATGTAAAGCAAAAGTACAGCAATGCCCTTCCCTTTATCATAGATCCGGTTGCGTACGATTTTGCCATAAATCACAAAGGGATTGTTTCAGAACTCCTGAAAGGAGATAAGGCCGTAATACCTGAAATTGGATACAATAGAGTGATAAACCCTCATGGCAGCTCAGCTGGTAAGGAACTGAATGAATCAGACATTAAGCAGACGTATGGTTTTGATCCCGGTTCCCACGAATATATGAAAAGCCTGCTTAAGAGAGGTGAAATCGGTCTTGCCAAAAACCGTCTGCCCCTTTCCACAACTATAGAAGATATAAGTGAGAATGATATTTTGCATTTGGACAACATGGCTCCCAATGATGAATATTATAAAACAGGTCAGGATGCGCTTAAGAGAAATGAAATCGCTGTAGTCACCTTTGCAGGAGGGATGGGCAGCCGGTGGAGCCAGGGTTCCGGTGTAATTAAACCGATCAGTCCATTTATTAAGATCAGGGATACATACAGGACCTTTATTGAACTGCATATTGCCAAGAGCAGAAAGAGCAATGAAAAATCAGAGAGCATCGTTCCCCACATTTTTACAACCAGCTATCTCACTCATGATGCCATCTCAGACTATCTTAAGGACTCTGACTATTTTGGATATCAAGATCACTTATATCTTTCACAATCAAAATCTATTGGACACAGAGTCTTTCCCATGGAAAGAGATCTCCGATTTTACTGGCAGGAACAGCTCCAGCAAAAGCTGGACGACAATGTGCAGAAGGTCCGTGACGCTGCGCATGAGGCCCTGATTGAATGGTCAAAATCAAAAGGTGAAGGAGAGGACTATTGTGATAACAAACCCATATTACGGTTCAATCCTCCGGGCCACTGGTATGAAATACCTAACCTGATTAAAAACGGTGTTCTTTCAAAATTGTTACTTACATATCCGGACCTTAAATATCTCTTCTGCCATAATGTGGATACGTTGGGTGCTGATCTAAATCCCACACTATTCGGAATGCATATGAAAAACAATTCCTGCATTTCTTTTGAAGTCACTCCGAGAAGAATCGAAGATGCAGGCGGAGGACTTGCCAGAGTCAGCGGACAATTAAGATTAATAGAGGGAATGGCCCTTGCCCGTGAAGAAGATGAGTATAAATTAAGTTTTTACAATACTCTGACAAACTGGATCTCTATAGATCTCCTTCTTGCTTTCTTTGGAATTGACAGAGAAACAGTGATAAGAGCAGATGGCAACGCTGATGACATGAATAAAGTATGGGAAGCAGTACATACAATTGAAAAGAAAATCCCGACATATGTGACGATCAAAGATGTTAAGTATGTATGGGGCAGCGGGCAGGAAGACCAGTACCCGGTTGCACAATTCGAAAAGTTATGGGGAGACATGACCGGACTCGATAATTTAAAGATATCATATGTTTCTGTATCAAGATACCGCGGCCAGCAGTTAAAGGAGCCGTCCCTGCTTGATATCTGGGCCAATGACGGATCACTTGAACATCTAAAGAGTCTCATACTTCTTTAGCACCATGTCAGATATAACGTATGGCTCCGTTTAATACGGGAGCCCGTCATTCCGGCTCAATTTTTGTCATTCTGGCTTGTCCAGAATCTTACACGATCAGATTCCCGTCGCGCTCCGCTTGCGGGAATGACAGTTTCGTATTCGGGTTTATGGACTAACCTGGTTATACTTTAATTCATGGATATGTATAAAATATATTATTGTTTCTTTCAGTATGTATATCCGGAGGTTTCATGAAACATAAAAAAGCATCTATTATAAAAGGAGATAACAGGAGAGATAATATTCAGAAATGTCTCGAGCTGATTCGTGACGACCTGGAGCCGATCCAAAAGGCATCTAACATTCTGATCAAACCAAATCTTGTGGCCCTCAAACCTGCTTTTGCAAATACCCATGTTGAAGCCATCGAAGCTGTTATTGAAGTCATCAGGGAAATAGCACCTGATACTCCCATTACAGTTGGAGAAAGCTCTGCCTCTGCATTTTATATGGGCCTCCCTACCGCCAGTGTGTTTAAAGATTATGGTTATTATGAACTTGAAAAGAAATACGCCAATATTACTCTTACTGATTTTGATGATGATAAGGATGTTATTGACAGCCCTATTCACTCTGTAGTGGGAGATACGCACCTGAGAATAACAAAGAGGGTAGAAGAGTTTGACTATAAGGTTTCCCTGGCGATTCCAAAGACCCATAATTTTGCTGTGGCGACCTTTGGCATTAAGAACATGGCCGGACTTGTTTTAAGAAAGGACATGGCCATGATTCATGGCATGAAGGGCGGCATTGAAGTGGATGCTCCTAAAACACTGCTGGACAAACTGCCGGCAGGAACTGTTTCTAAGGCACGGCGAACCCTGCCGAACTGGCTCATCAATTTTCTGTTCAGACAGTACCCTACCTACAGAAAGAGCGTAAAAATGATCCATCACAACATTGTTGAGTTTGCAAAAAGGACATGGCCTGACCTTGTTGTTCTGGACGGTTTCATATGCATGGAAGGCGATGGTCCTGTTGACGGCACCTCTGTAGATATGCGCGTTGCCATTGCTTCTACCGACCCTGTGAAAGCTGATGGAATCGGGGCCAGATTAATCGGATTTGAACCTGAAGAGATAGGGTATCTTTACTATTTACAGAATGAAGAAAAGATGGGCACCTATTCCCTTGATAATGTATTGGGTGACGACCTGAATGGACTCAAAAGAAAGTTTATCCGTCACGGCACATATGACATTCAATGCCAGTGGAAGGAAGCCGCAGCCAGCGGGTGAAGAGTCTGATAATCCCTTTGGAAAAGGGAACTGATTGTGGTTCTATGATTGTTCAATTATGGTTCAATGTAGTTCAAATGTAGTAAAAACAATCGTTGAACAATCGTTGAACTATTTTTGAACTATGTATTTATGAAACGCATCCCTGAAGAAGAATTAATGGACAGCGCAGAACAGGCCCGGGCTTATGCTGATGCAGATTACTCAGGACCGCATGATGCATTCATTTCATATTTCAAAACAAGCTTTCCTGAATTCAGGAAAGGACTGATATTACTATCCGTTTTGCAGAAGCATTTCCGGAAACAGCCATTACGGGACTGGATGGCGCAAATGATATGCTCGCTATTGGAATTGATGATGTCCATAATAGGGGCTTGTCCAAACAGATAACATTGAAAAGATGCCTGCTTCCTGATGAATCACTTCCTTCCCAATCATTCAATGCAATAATTTCTAACAGCCTGCTCCACCACCTGACAGATCCGGCTGTAATCTGGCAAACAATTAAAAAATGTGCCATCCCCGGTGCATCCATTTTTGTCATGGATCTGAAGCGCCCTGAAAGTATTGATGAAGTCAATAAACTCGTTAAACAGTACGCCTATGATGCACCGACAATACTGAAAAAGGATTTCTACAACTCTCTCATGGCTGCTTATCAGACCGATGAAGTTGTGCAGCAGTTATCACAGACAGGACTTGATGACTTTAATGTTGCCGTCGTAAGTGATCGGCATTTAATAGTCTGGGGCAATGCTGCGTAATTTTAAGCAATGTTTCCATGTTTATTTCACAAATTGGGGAATACCGGTCAAAGACATATATAGATTTATATGCATGATATGAAGTAAAATATTAGTTAATCATTTTTTATATCAACAGGAAATTCCCGTATAACAAATAACAAATGATGCATCCCCACCAGAAAAGCGAATTCCTTGGAACAGCTTTCAGAGCTGCAATGCTTGCAGGTGAACTGATCCTTGAAAATCTCGGAAAACTCTCGTCTAAAGATATTAATATGAAGGACACTTCTGATTTTGTTACCCGTGTTGACCGGGATTCAGAAGACCTTATTATATCTACCATTAAAAGGAAGCACCCTGAACACCACTTTCTTGCTGAAGAGTCTCTGAAGGATAATGTGACGACTGATTACCGGTGGATTATTGATCCTCTCGACGGCACAACCAATTTTATACATAGTTACCCTGCCTTTTCCATATCCATAGCACTTGAGTATAAAGGTGAAATAATCCTTGGCGTAGTTTATGACCCGTTACGGGAAGAACTCTTTACTGCTGAAAAAGGGACCGGTACATTTCTTAATGGCCAGCCTGTTAATACATCCTCAGTGAAAGATATTAATAACGGTCTTATCGCAACAGGGTTTCCTTTTCGCAAAAAAGAGCTGCTTGACCCTTACCTGGACCTTTTTAAAAATATATTTAACCAGGTAAGTGACATCAGAAGGGCCGGGTCTGCTGCACTTGATTTCGCCCATCTTTCCTGCGGCCGGTGTGACGGGTTTTTTGAACTGGGACTCAGCCCGTGGGACATGGCAGCCGGCAGTATATTGATAACCGAAGCAGGAGGAATCGTCTCTGATTTTGGAGGGGGAAAGAACTATCTGAATACAGGCAATATAGTTGCTGCGACACCTTTACTGCATGATAAAATACTGAAAGAGGTAAAAGGGGTTTTTTCCGGGACGATTGACAGCTAAAATTTCTGATCATTTCAGCTACAATTTACATTTAAATCTTTTATAATTATCAAATGTTCTTCAAACTTTTTTTTCTTTTTACATTAATTCCTGTCATTGAGCTTGCACTGCTTATAGAGATAGGCTCTAAAATAGGTATATTAAATACCGTTGTCATCGTCATTCTCACCGCTATTATCGGTGCTTATATGGTGAGGACAGAGGGGATGGGTGTCATGTACCGTATCCAGCAAAATATGAAGGACGGCATGTTTCCGGGAGAAGAATTGATCAGCGGGGCAATGATACTTGTGGCTGGTGCCCTTCTTTTGACCCCCGGTTTTTTCACCGATATCATCGGTTTTCTGATGGTCATCCCGGTTTCCAGAAAATATATTGGCAATATTATTAAAAAATATATTGAAAAGAAAATGTCCAATGATGAGATTCATATAAACAGGTTTTAAGTTCTCAAGTTTTGATCGTATTGGCTTTATATTCCCTTCCATGATGCTATAATATCCAGTCATGAATATTGTTTCAGCAAAGAACCTGACCAAAAACTATACCTCCCTCCATGCCCTTGACGGCATTGACTTTGAAATTAAGGAAGGCGAATGCTTTGGCTTTCTCGGACCCAACGGTGCAGGAAAAACAACAGCTATGAGTATCATTTATTGTTTTGTGCCTCCTACCTCAGGTGACATAAATGTATTTGGCATGGATGTCACCAAACATCCGGGTGAAATCAAGGCGAGGCTGGGGGTCATGTGTGTATGCAAGATATTTTAATATTTTAAAAAACAGATCAATTGGCCTGGCCCGTGATCTTCTTGAATTTGTTGAACTCAGTGACAAGGCTGATGTAAATATCAGAAGCCTGTCAGGCGGTATGAAGAGAAAATTAATGCTGGCCAGGGCCCTGATCAATAATCCGGATCTTTTGCTGCTTGATGAGCCTACTACAGGACTGGACCCCCACAGCAGGCGCACCGTCTGGAACAAACTGGACCACCTTAAACAGCAGAATACCACTCTCATTCTGACTACGCATTATATGGAAGAGGCTGAACAGCTTTGCGACAGGGTTGCCATCATGGATTCAGGGAAAATAATTACCATTGATACTCCTTCAGAGCTGATGAGTATCCATAATGGAAACCTTGAAGATGTGTATCTGAAATTAACCGGAAAAAGCCTTGAGACCCGGAAAGAGGTCATCAGTAAGTAGCAGGTAATTGAGATGAAAATAATTAAGGCATACAGGGTCTGGCAGAGAAATTTTACGGTTTATACAAAGCGCTATAAATCAAGCATGGTGCTTAATTTTGTTGAACCTGTTCTCTACCTGGTGGCCCTGGGTTATGGTCTTGGCGCTTTCGT
>CALZJD010000003.1 GCA_945787795.1 Thermodesulfovibrionia bacterium
GATGACTGCAGCATCTGTATCACTTGGAGGAATGATCGGTTTTATAGGACTGCTGGTCCCCCATATCGGAAGGTTTGTCATAGGATCGGACAGTCGTATCCTGATACCTGTCTCTGCCATTGGTGGAGGAGTGCTGCTTTGCATCGCTGATCTGATAGGGAAATCCATAGTCTCACCAATGGAACTGCCGGCAGGTATTATGACCGCCATACTCGGAGCGCCCTATTTTCTTTATCTTTTAAGGAGAAAAGATGTTCTCAGCTTCTGACAGACCTATTCTTGATTTTGAAAGTGTCGACTTTTCCTATGAAAAGGGAACGCCTTTTATAAAGGATATCTCCCTTTCTATTGACAACGGGGAATTTATAGGTCTTCTCGGTGCAAACGGGTCAGGCAAATCAACAATCCTGAAACTGGCAAGCGGGATATTGAAACCTTTATCAGGACAGGTACATCTCTGGGGCAAGGAACTGGGGAGTTTTCCAAACAGGGACAGGGCAAAGCTTTTGAGTTACCTGCCGCAGTTTCTGGATATGAATATACCTTTTACCGTGAGGGAATTCGTTGGAATGGGACTGTATCCCTATGACACCATGCCTGAGTTGTCTGTTGATGATGCGATCAATATGGTCGGGCTGGCAGATTACGCCGGATCTCTGATAACAACTCTCAGCGGCGGAGAAAGACGCAGAGTATACATTGCAATGACGCTTCTTCAGGGAGCAGGGCTTGTGCTTCTTGATGAACCTCTGGCCAACCTGGACATCAAATACCAGATGGAATTAATCAGGCTTCTCAAAGATCTGGGGGCCAACAGGAATATTACCGCAATTATGGCTCTGCATGACATAAACATAGCTTTTCTGTTCGACAGGTTGCTCCTGGTTATGGAAGGCAAAATTATCGGCAGCGGCAAACCTGAAAACGTGCTGACAAAGGAGATGCTTAAACAGGCATTTGACATAGACATCGAACTGAAGAAAGAAGATTCAGGAGGAATATATATAAGGTACTAGTCCGAGAAAACCAAGTTAACCTAATTTATGAAAAATCTGGAGGATGCTACATATGAAGCAGTTAATAATGATCATGGTGATCATTTTACTTTCAATAACGTCAGTTCGGGCAGCACAGGAAGAGACAGTTAAGGTTGGTGAGGTAGTTGTGACGGCCTCAAGGTATGAGGAAGAGAGGAAGTCCGTCCCTGCACACATCTCAGTAATAGATGACGCAGATATCAGCAATTCCAATGCACAGAACATTCCTGACATTATAAGAAGCGAAGCAGGTATTTATGTGTCTGACATAACAGGCAATAAGCGTTCCGTGACTGTAGACATCCACGGATTCGGAGAAACCGCTGATCGTAATACACTTGTCCTTGTTGACGGCAGGCGTGTTAACCAGGCTGACCTGAGCGGCACGGACTGGACCCAGATTCCGCTTGACCGTGTTGCAAGGATAGAGATAATGAGAGGCGGTCAGGGAGGGGTTCTCTATGGGGATAATGCCTCGGGCGGTGTTATAAATATAATTACAAAAAAGGGCAGCGAGATGAAATACGGTGCCGGTGCAGCTTATGGCAGCTATGAGACATTGAAAGGTAACTTCTTTCTGTCAGGTAAGAGAGACATGGCTGCTTTTTCATTAAACGGCAGCTACCTGAATTCTGGCGGCTACAGAAGAAATAGTGAGACTGAAGCAAAAGATGTGGGCATTGACCTTGATATATTTGTTAACGACTCTATCAATTTGAACCTGAGCAGCGGATACCATGAGGATAATACAGAGCTGCCGGGTGGATTGTTAAAGAGTGATCTTGACGCCGGGATTTCAAGAGATGATACAGTCGAACCAGATAATTTTTCAGATACGAAAGATTATTACATAAAAGCAACGCCTGAATATTACTTTATGGAAAACGGAATTGCCAGGGTAGATCTCTCATACAGGAATAGAAAATTCATCTCTTTCTATGCATATTCAAATATTTTTGGAGAAGGAGATTTTACAGGTGACGCAGAGATAGACACGATAACCGTCTCTCCGCAATTGATACTTAAAGGCTCAACCAGGGGCATTAATTATACATTATCCCTCGGCTTTGACTACCAGTCCGTTGAGGAAAACATCATAAATGACTCAAATGACGGAGGAGTTCCTCAGCCAACAGAAAAGTTTGACCTTGATAAGTCCAGCTATGGATTTTACATACATGATGAGTTGGATATTACTGAGAAGCTCGAGGTTTTAGGCGGATACAGGCATGATGAGGCTGAATTCAAATATAGGCCAAGTACGCCGGGCAGCAGGAAACTAAAAGAGGATGCCTATTCAGCCGGGGCAAACTATCTGCTTTCTGACAATGTTTCAGCTTACATTAATTTCTCCAGAAGCTTCAGATATCCTGTTCTTGACGAATTCTACAACTACTATACAAACGTTATAGACACATCACTTGTTCCTCAGAAATCTGACGACCTGGAGATCGGCGTCCGTCTAAAAGTGAACGAAGGAACATCAGCGCATGCAAACTTATTCAGGATAAGCACAAAGGATGAGATATTCTTCAATCCTGTCACCGGGTTAAATGCGAACCTTGACGGTAAATCTTTGAGAAAAGGGGTTGAGCTTGCAGTTAATTCACGTATTTCCGAGATGATAGCTGTCAACGCAAGCTACACCTATGTAGATGCTGAGATTAAGGATGGTATGTTCGCAGGGAATGCTTTCCCGCATGTGCCGAAAAACAAGGTGACAGGCGAGGTCCTGATTTTTCCAGTGGAAGGCCTTATGCTTGGTCTCAACGCCGTCTTTACAGACAGCCGTCCGTTCATCAGTGATTTTTCAAACAGCTTTGACAAACAGGAAGAGTTTTTAGTAGTTAACAGCAAGTTGAAATTTAAACGGGACAAAATAACAGTATCCCTGGATATTAACAACCTGTTTGATGAGGATTATTCAGAATATGGTGTTTTAGGATTCAATCTTAATACTTTTGCATATGAGAGAGCATTTTATCCTTCACCCGGAAGAAACTTTCTCGCAGGTGCCTCTGTTGAATTTTAATCGCTACGTTCAAGGGATATAAATTAAAATGGAATTACAAAAGACATTTATCATTTCAGTCTTTGTGCATGTTATTTTTTCTGCTGCCCTTTTATTTTCCGCGGTATTATTCAAGGGCAGCGGGAATAGTGATGAGGAGAAAGTTTTCTTCGTGGAACTGGCTATGGAGAAAAATAATGCGGATAGCATGAAATTAGTTTCGAAAAAGAAAGCATTCGCACCGGCAAAAGTTCAGGGAAAAAATCTGGTTAATGAAAAGCCGCCTGAAATAGTTACGTCAGAGGTTGCCCTGAAACAGGTGCCGGAACTTAGTGAAGAAAAGGTCGTTGATAATAACGACCCGATGCAGACGGACACCGATGAAGCAAACGCTGATGAGGAACCGCTACCGGATGATGTACCGGATAGTTCTGAAAATCAGAGAGAAACAGTTAATGCATCTCTGTTTGCTTCTGTTGAAAGTAAAGGCCCCGGAAATGGCACAGCCAGATCAGGCCTGTCACCTTCCATGCTCGAATTGATCGGAAAAGCAATAGAAAATGTAAAATCCTATCCAATGCTGGCAAGAAAAAGGGGAATGGAAGGCACTGTTCATGTAAGTTTCAGGATTAATGAAAGCGGCAGGCCCGATGAGATCGAGATAAAAAAGAGCTCAGGCCACAGCATCCTTGATTCAGCTACAGTTAAGGTGGTAAAAAAGGCAGCCCCTTACCCTCATACAAATAACAGAGTTGAAGTACCTGTTGCATACAGGCTCAGAAAGTGAACAGAGAGATTTTCAGATGTCAGTAAAAATAACATTTGTCATTGGTGGTGCGAGAAGCGGTAAAAGCTCATTCGTTCTCAACGTGGTATCTAAGCTTGAGGGCGCGAGGGCCTACATCGCAACCGGAGAAGCCCTTGATGACGAAATGCATAATAGGATCAGCAAACACAAGGAAGACAGAGGCCCTGAGTGGAACACGTATGAGGAACCGCTAGAAATAGCACATGTTCTTTCAGACATCTTAGACGATCATAGTATTATCGTGATTGATTGTCTCACATTGTGGTTGTCGAATGTTCTGATTAGAACCAAGAACAAAGAGCAAAGAACAAAAACTACGGAAGAAAGCATGAAGGAGCTTATTGATGTGTTGCAGGGTATCAAGAACTCGTCACCCGTCACGCGTCACGCGTCACGGCTGTTCATCGTTTCCAACGAACTCGGCATGGGCATTGTGCCTGAAAATGCAATGGCAAGGGAGTTCAGGGACCTGACAGGTTTTCTCAACCAGAAAGTTGCAGAAATAGCAGATGAGGTATTTCTTGTTACAGCAGGGATACCAATGAAAATAAAGTAGGGGCTGTCCATGAATTGCTATTTTCCATTTTTGTCATGCCCGAAGTCTGTAGTCGGGCATCCAGAATCTGTTGAAAAAACTGGATTCCCGCCTAAAAGAACGCGGGAATGACAACTCAATGTTTTAATTTATGGACAGACACTAAATGGATAAAAAACGATCAACGATGGTTCAACAGTAGAGCAATTGTTGAGCTACTGTTAAACAATATTTATAAGGAGGAAATCATGGACTTACATTCATTAGCAGAAAGCATCACCCATACTAACGGCAAGTTCGGAGACGAGGCACAGCAGAGGCTGGACAGTCTTACGAAGCCGCAGGGCAGCCTTGGAAGGCTTGAGGAATTCGCAAAGCAGCTGGTTGCCATTACAGAACAGAAAATGCCTGATCTGGATAAAAAAGTAATATTTACATTTGCAGGAGATCATGGGGTAGCGGATGAAGGTGTGTCTGCAGGCATTAATGTCCTTGCACGTCATGCAGGAGCTGATGTTGTTGTAGTCGACGTGGGCGTAGATCACGATTTTGGTGATGTAGGGGCACGTTGCAACGTGCCCTTACTGATTAAAAAAGTGGTATCCGGAACAAAAAATATGAGAAAAGGCCCCGCAATGACCAGGGAAGAAGCTGTCAAATGTATTGAAGTGGGAATGGCGCTTGCAACTGATTATGCTAAAAAAGGTTACAAAATTTTCGGCACAGGAGACATGGGGATCGCAAACACAACACCATCAAGTGCAATCACTGCGGTACTTACAGGGAAATCAGTTGAAGACATTACAGGCAGAGGCACTGGCATTAATAATGATGCATGGAAGAACAAAGTGCAGGTTATCAGGGACGCTATTGAGCTGAATAAACCTGACGCATCTGATGCTATTGATGTTCTTGCAAAAGTCGGCGGCGCTGAAATTGGAGGCATCGCAGGTCTGATTCTTGGTGCTGCAGCAAACAAGGTCCCTGTTGTCGTTGATGGATTTATTTCCACAGCAGGTGCTTTAATAGCATACATTATTGATCCCAAAACAAGAGACTATATGTTTGCAGCCCACAAGTCCCAGGAAATAGGACATACTGCAATGCTTGATAAAATGGGGCTCAGGCCTATAGTAGATCTTGATCTCAGACTTGGTGAGGGAACAGGCGCAGCCCTGGCAATACTTCTGATAGAAGCCGGGTTAAAGATTTACAAAGAAATGGCAACCTTTGAAGAGGCAGCGGTATCAAATAAGGAGAACTAAGAGCACAGAAACCAGAGCACAGACTACTTATTTTATCTTTTTTTATCTTTAGTCTGTATTCTGTCATCTGTGATCTGTAATCTGATGAGAAAACTAATTCTGGCATTCCAGTTCCTGACAATCATACCGGTAAAGGACACCGGAGAAATCCCTGATGAGGAGATGGGCCGTGTTGCTGCCTCTTTTCCTGTTGTGGGGTTTGCTGAAGGAACAGTACTTGCCTGTCTTGCATTTCTCCTTTTAAAAATTCTTCCTGCTGAAGTTGTAAGTGCACTGCTGGTGCTTGTAATGACAATATTAAATGGCGGGCTTCACCTTGACGGCCTTGCCGACACCTTTGACGCTATCGCCGCCAGAGGTGACAGTGAGAGAAAGCTTTCCATAATGAAGGACAGTTCTACAGGCCCGGCTGGAGTCATTTCGATAGTAATTGTTTTGCTGCTTACCTATGTACTACTTAATGCCGTTCATTTTCATGCATCAAAAGACCTCTACTTCGGTATAGTTTTACTTATGCCTGTTGTTTCCCGCTGGACAATGGTGCCTGCTCTTTACTATGGGAAACCAGCCAGACAGGACGGGTTAGGTAAAGTATTTATAGAATTTACAGGATTAAGAGAGCTCATACTTTCGACATTACTCATGTTTCTGGTTGTGGTGATGTATGCTCTTGTATTCTCAGACGTTAACCTGTTTGTTTCATTCTGCATGATGAATTTCCCCGTATTATATGGATTCTGTCTTCTTACTGTATGGTTTTCAAATATTCATTTTGAAGGATTAACTGGAGACATATTAGGAGCAGTGAATGAAATTGCAAAACTTTTATTTTTAATTACATCATTATTATGGCTACAACAGTCTACTTAATAAGACACGGCAAAACAGTTGACGCGGATTCAAGGCGTTATAAGGGACATATTGATGTACCCTTGTCTGAGAATGGGATCGGGCAGCTGGAAAAACTAGCTGAATATCTATCACAGACAAAAGAGCAAAGAGCAAAGAGCAAAGACATAAATGCTGTATATTCTTCCGGTTTAAGCCGTGCATTTAAAAGCGCTGAAATCATTGCAAAACCGTTTGGGCTCAAACCGGTCATCATTGAGGACCTTAAAGAGCGCAGCTTTGGCGCATGGGAGGGCATGACTTTTGATGAGATAAAAGAGAAATGGCCCGATGCGTTTAATGCATGGGCGGAGAATCCTCTGAAGTTCAGCCCTATGGAAGGAGAAAACACCTTGGAAGTTAAAGAGAGAGCTATGATGGCATTTAATGAAATAATCAGGAATCATAAAGATGAAGAAATAGCCATCGTTACCCATGGAGGAATAACCAGAGTGATACTTTGTGAATTGCTCGAGATGCCGCTTGAAAATATATTTCGCATCGAACAGAGTTTTGCTGCATTGAATATAGTTGAATTTTGGGATTATCCTGTAGTTAAACTCATTAATGGGAGGATTGAGTGAAAGTCAGTAGACAGGTGGGCAGACATATTAAAATCCAGAGTTGATATCTGTTATATATTAAGGCAGGTAGGGATGGATGACTGCATGATAAATTTAACAAAGGGCATTAAATGCACAACAAAGAAATTATAATTATTGTAGGTCACGGTAATCCTGAAAAAGAAGCAGACAGTACCGGTTATATATCTGAAGAGCTGCATAACCTTATCCATCCTTCATGCAATCATACGTGCGTAAGAATTGCTTATCTTCAGTTTATGAAGCCTGAGCTTCAGAAAGCGATCAACGATGCGGTGAATGATGGTGCTGAAAAAATAATAATACATCCCTATCTATTAAGCAGTGGATACCATGTATCAAAGAATATTCCCTTTATGATTGATAAGGCAAAAAAAGACCACCCTGACGTTAAATTTGTATATACTGAACCATTGGGTGCTCATAAAAAACTGGTGGAAGTGGTGCTTGAAAGAATCATGGCATCAACAGATCTTCAACATGATTAAAGAAAATTTAAATGTATAAAGTATTTGTCATAGGTATAGGATTTCGTCCTCTTGATAAAAAGGCCAGCACAGCTCTTTTGCAGTCAGATGTCGTACTTACCAATGACAGGCTGCTTGAAGCATTTAAAGATTATGCTGAATATAAGAATGTTCAAGACAGAATTGTATCTCTGAAAGATATTCATGAGACAAAACAATATATTCGTGATAATTATAGAAGCAAGGCAATAGCCCTGTTGGCTGTGGGAGATCCCATGTTTTTCGGTATTGGCAGGGTAATTAAAGATGAAATTGGCAAAGAGGCCATGGAGGTCTATCCTGATTTATCAAGTATACAGGTGGCCTTTGCAAGGATTAAGGAGCCATCAAGCAATGCATTCATCATAAGTCTTCATGGCGGACCTGATCCGGATAACAGAAGGAAACTTGAGTATGAGATTACTGAACTGCCTGATCTGCTTACACAGCATAAAAAAATAGCAATCCTTACGGACAGGATAAACAGCCCGACAGAAATAGCAAAGACACTCAACTCGTCACCCGTCATCCGTCACGCGTCACCAAGAATGTATGTCTGTGAAAAACTGGGATACGATGATGAGAAAATCACAGATGGGTTACCGGAAGAAATCGCTGCAGCCTCCCATGTCCATCCAAACGTGGTAATCATTGTATATGGTGAGAATGACTGAAAAGGACCTGCAATTTTTCAGGAACTGGTATCAGGATTATTCAAATTCATTCCATACCTCTGATGAAGAAGCATGGAAAAACCACTCCCTTAAGATCGAACACACTGATCATGTCTGTATAAATATAGCCGGTATCGCCAGGGACCTGTCTCTTGGCAATCGGGAAGTAATGCTCGCGGAAACGATAGCCCTCTTTCATGATCTTGGCAGATTCAGGCAATACTCAGAATTCAAGACATTTCAGGACCGAAAATCAAAAAACCACGGCCTGCTCGCGGCATTAACGCTTATTAAAAACAATGTGCTGCGTGATTTGCCAGAAGATGAGAAACATCTTATTCTCCAATCCGTAAAATTCCATAATGCCTATGCAATACCAAACATTTTTGATGATTATTCAACTCTTTTTCTGAAATTGATCCGTGACGCTGACAAGCTGGATATCTTCAGGGTATTTATTAAATATTACGAAAGTCCTCCTGAAGAAAAGGCTTCAGAAACCGCATTTGGACTTCCAGATACAGATGGTTACTCTAAAACTGTGATTTCAAGCCTTCATAAAAGGCGCACCGCATCGTACAGATCATTGAGAACAGAAAATGATTTCAAATTGCTAAAGCTGTCATGGATATATGGACTGCATTTTAACTATTCATTAAAAATTGTGCGGGACAAAGAATATATAAAAATCCTGGCTGGAAAGCTGCCTCAGACAGATGAGATAAAATCAGCGGTTACAGAAGTTGAATATTATGTTAAGGAAAAACTCGGGAAATAAAAAGTGTCTGTCAATAAACACTGATCGTCTGGTTGTCATTCCGGCAGTCCTTAAGCCGGTCGAAGCGACTCTCGCGAAGACTCGCATCGAGAATCCAGTCATTTCTATACCTTCTGGATGCCCGACTAAAGCCCCCTGCTTACTTTCTGCTGGGGCAGGCTTCGGGCATGACAAGAATAAAAAATAGCAATTTATACACAGCCTCTAAACAGTTAACCTGAATTATTCCACTATCTTCATCTCAAGAATCCTCTCAAGATGAAACACCCTCTCGTCCTTCCTGCTGGTACAGAACGCCTGTACTCCGGGGAATTTTCTGCCCTTGTACTCCATCTCTCCGACATGTCTGGGAAGAATGGTCCTTTTTGATTTCGCATCATCGGTCTTAAGGTAAACTATTTCCAGTTTCTTCTCTTTACTGATAGCTTCATCAAGCAGGGCTACCCTGTCATCAAGTGACAACTGTTTCCCAGCCTGATCATACTGGTAACGAGTTACAAACTGGACGACCCTTCGGTCCAGCAAAACATTTTTTTTATAGACAGGTTTTTTTAGAACGAGTCCGTTAAGTGTTGTACAGCGGCTGAGTGCAACATAAAGCTGTCCATGAGAAAATGTCCCTCTTCCTATGTCTATGACCGCTCTTTCAAAAGTCATCCCCTGGCATTTATGTATTGTTACGGCCCAGGCCAGCCTGAGAGGATACTGCGTAAAGGACCCGACACTTTCAGATAATATGCTGGATGTCTCTTTGTCATATGAGAATTCATACATTTCCCATTTGTGCGGCATAACATCGACGACCTCTCCATCTGACAGCTCTATCCATAGAACATCAGGGCCATCCTCCTGCTCATCAATATCTTCAATCCTGCCGATGCTGCCGTTTATCCATCGACCATGCGGATCATTATTAAGCATCATTACCTGTGCTCCCTGTCTCAGGGTAAGATCAAGAGATGTGGGCAGACTCTTATCACCAAAATCACCATCAATGAGTCCCTCGTAGCAGTGTTCATCCGTCTTGAGTTCGCTTAGCTTGGAATTATTAATATCATCAGCAAGTGCGTTTGTCGTAGTCAGATATATATAAAAATCTCCTGTTTTCTCTTTGAAATCAGGATCACATCTCTTATTTATCTCATCCATGTCCATGTCAGTAATGGAATTATTTCTGATGCCATTCAGAAGATCCAGAAACCTCTGGTCCTTTTGTCTGTACACCTTTTCAAGTTCAATAAACTCCATATTAAATGATCTGTCATCACCGGCAAGTTTTGAAAACAGATCATCGTCAAACACGCGGGCACTGAAAAAATACGGGCTTTTATATAAATCCCTGAAAAGGGCCTTCTCCCTTGAGGTGACTACCGGTGGTAACTGATAGAGGTCTCCTATAAAGATCATCTGGATACCGCCAAAGGGCCCGGTGGTTTTGCCATGCTTTCTGAGAAAGAGATCTACGCAATCAAGCAGATCAGCCCTGACCATCGAGATCTCATCAATGATGATGGCATCCAGCTTAGAGTAAAGGTCCTTGTCCCTTGGCCTTACCTTATGGACCGTGTCAGGGGTTACCCCTATCTTAAAATTAAAAAAAGAGTGTACTGTCTGTCCTTTTACATTCACCGCAGCCACGCCTGTCGGTGCCAGCACAGCAACGTTCTTGTCAGTGTTTTCCCGGAAATATTGAAGCAGCGTTGATTTACCCGTACCCGCCCTGCCCGTAACAAATATATTCCTGTCTGTTTCCTCCATAAGGGTCAAGGCATGGAGAAACTGCTCATTCAATTCAATCTGTTTGCCTTTTATGAATTTCATATCGGTCAACCCTGCTCTTTAAAAAGCCTTCTTGCCTCTTTGAATACCTCAAGATAGTCATCTGTTTTATAATCAGGAAACGTGTAGGGAAGGGGCTGATAACTATCGCCTGAGTACATAAGCGTAACTTCCCCGTAAATTCCTTTATCAAGGTACACTCTGTGAGAGAAGTCTTTGGTGGAAACAAGCACAAGCTTGGCACTGTTAAGGTAGCCCGGATCAAGGTTTATCCTTCTCCCTCCATCATTGCTGAGAAACTGCTTTTCGATTTCATTGGTCTGCACCTTGATATCAGATATCTCCACGGGATTAACAAGCTTTTTAAAAAAAACAAACCTGCGCCTTAACCCTTCCCCCATTTCCCTTGAATAATATTTTGTATGCTCCCACGGCCACACAGGACTCTCAAAATCAATGTCTCCAAAGGCTGCTTTGAGCTGATCGTCCACAATTGTAAAAAGGGATGTATCATTTGACAGCATGCCTGTAAACAGTTTCACCTGTTCCGGTTCGGTGATGTTACCCATGTTCTATATTATATAAATTTGTTAATTGTTGGAATACAGGATTGTGCAGGGGCGGGTTCTCCCCGCTCTTATGTAGCGAATTATGTGTATGTATGAGGTCAAATCTTTTTCGAGACTATTACCTAAAGGTAATACGATATTTACACGATAAGATATTTAATACTTGTATCAGGAACAGGAACATATTATGAATACTATCAAATGTATTTCAAGAAATTTGTCAGTCAATCCCATAGTATTACGTTCCTTTCTGCTAATACATGGAAGTGGGGAGGATATCAATGAACCCAATTCTGAGCCCTTCTGATTGTACCTGGCGGTAGTCCGCTGTAATGGTAAAACAGTATAGAGCTTTAAATGATTAATATATATTACAAAAAAAACACGCACTGTTTATGTCGAGCTGATTTAATTGTATGGTTTCCCGTATTCCTTTTATGTTGTCTTGTAATATCTGGTATCGTGCCTGATCGTGCTTCTGCCCTTTCTCCCATGCAGATAATAAATACTCCGGATGGGATTGAAGATGTTGCCCTGTCTGCTGCATCAGCTCCTTCTTATATACACAGGGGTGATTGGGAGCCACCCGACGTCTTACTGCTGGTTGAATACGCGGAATGGCAGGAATCGATTGATTCAATAATCGCAGCTGCACGTAACGACATGACCCCTGTCTATATTTTAATGAACAGGGATGATGAACAATACAGAGAAAATATTCTGCAGGCGGAGCAAGACAGTAATAATACGCTATTAAATCTTTCACTCGATACTCCATGGATCCGTGACTATGGTCCTCTCCAGTTAAAGGCACGTAACGGATCTGTCAAATGGGTAGATTTCGCGTACTCCAATCAGCGGACCCATGATGATTCTGTACCGGACGAGCTTGCCGGATATATGGGCACCTCCATAGAGGATGGTGATTACTTCCTGGATGGCGGAGCTGTTATAAGTAATGGAAGCGGGTTGTGTGCCATAACTGATAAGAGCCTTGAAGAAGCTGCAGTGGATCAATTTCATATTGAAGAGTTTCACAAATTCCGGGATATTCTCGGCTGTAGGGCACTGGCGGTATTACCTGCTCTCACAGGAGAATCTACGGGACATGCGGACATAATCGCCCAGTTTTTATCACCTGAAATAATTGCGGTAGCACAAGTGAATCAGGAGGATACTTATGGAATAGCCGCGGAACTGGAGCAGGCCGTCGAATTATTAAAGGAAGCCGCTGAAGACATTTCTCAGCCTTTAAAAGTCATCCGATTACCGCTCATTGTGGAAGCTGATTTTTTTTATTCATATATAAACGGCACAAGATTAAAAAATACATATTTAATCCCATCATTTAATAACGTTCCCTCTGATATTGAACGAATTGCTATAAATGTTCTGCAATCAGCATTGCCCGATATTGAGCTGTCTTCCATCCCTGCAGAAACAATGGTAAAGAATGGAGGCGCAGTCCACTGCATAACTCTGGGACTTAACCTGCCTGACACTGCTGATGAGGTCCAGTTCTGGGTTAAGAGAACCCGGAACGCTTTATCATCAGATTTGCTTCTCTTTAATTAACCGGGATAAAGGCCATACGGCTCATACTTAGACAATCACCAATGAATCATCAGAACCAAATGTATTAGGAACGTATTTATCTGCACACCAATCATTTTCCCAGCGAATGCTGTCAATGAAGTATCTGAACCTGTATTCTTTGTCACGGTGTAATTTCAGGGTTGCTTTAAAATCACCGTTCTTTAGTTTTTTCATCTGATTTTCTGTCAAATTCCAGTTATTAAAATCACCGACTATGGTGACAACCTGAGCATCAGGCGCTGCTTCTTTCGGTAATCTAAACGTCACATTACATGAACCATTTGATTTCAGATACTGCTTCTTCATACCTGATATCTCATTATCTTTAATCGGTCCAGCGTCCCTGGAAGGTTTTTTAGCATTCCCATTTTTAGGGCTTGTTTTCCTGGCACTCAGTTGCTGTTTTGTAATACCAGAACTCCCGTTCTTTCTTTTAGAACTCTCTTTTTGTTTTGATATTTTTTTGCTTGTCTTTCTCATTAACTTCTCCTTCATAATGTATTATGTTGCTGGTTAAAAAAACCAGCTGATTTTTATACGGTCTAAATAATGCCGTACTTTAGTGTTAACTGAAAAATATTAAATACTATAACCTCTTCTCCCTCTTCTTTAAAAAGCAGCGTAATGTTATCACAGTATGAAGAATTAAGTAAAATTTAAAAAATACTACTTTTTGCATAAACAATTTTGAAAGGAAATAACATATTATTCTCCTGTAGTTATCGAGGATTCATGATCGTGCTATTTTTACTGATTTATATCAGGAATCAATAAAATTCACTCAGGGTGAAGATTTATATTGGTTATGGTCAGCATGAACTATTATGAGGCTTAAGGATACTATTTAATAGTCAACGATTTTATAAATATCTGAAAATCCTCTCTTATCAATAACTGGTAGCTGGTCAAAATGTTAAGGAGTCGAGTGGCGCGGGGGAATCTCACCCTCCACGCTCTCACAGATCCGGACGTGAACCTCTCAGCTCATCCGGCTCCTATCGTCCAACCGGTGGTCGAAAACCTGCCCGCCAATGTGCAAACAGTAGTGGCTGCTGACGAGCTAATCGTCCCAGCCAGTGCATTGCTCTTCGACGGTGGCCTTTCAATTTCTTGTATTTCCTCATTACCCATCGCATCAGAATACGATCAAATACGTGAAACGTAAAATAAAGTGCAGACTTGTAGTACTGTCCATAGTAATTTATCCATCCTCGAAGGATTGGGTTGCAGATGTATGACAGCTCTTCAAGGCTTTTGTCACTACGACGGTGAAATCGCCAACTTCTCATGACGTGGCGTATCTTCTTGATCGCTTTATTGCTCACCGCCGGACTGAAATTGACAAGGCACTTTCCAAACCGAGTCATTGAGTTTCTAGGTCTAAATGTATATCCCAAGAAGTCGAATTTCTCATTCAGATACCTACCTCGCCTCCTGCCATCCTTACAGTAGACAATCTTCGTCTTTGAAGGATGAAGCTCCAGTTTGCACTGCAAAAGCCTCTTTTCAATCATAACCTTGATCCACTGAGCTTGTTTCTCACTCACGCAGTGCACGATGATATCGTCAGCATAACGCTCAAATGGTATAGTTGGATAGTTCTTCCTCATCCATTCATCAAATGCGTAATGGAGAAAAAGATTTGCCAGCAAAGGACTAATAACAGAACCCTGTGGCGTACCCTTGAGACGCTCTACACGTCTCCTATCTTCCCGTTGTGCTGGTGCCTTTAACCATCTCTTAATGTACAACAGAATCCACTTGCTATCCGTATGCTTCCGCACCGCTCTCATCATGAGGTTATGCTCCAGATTATCAAAGAACCCTTTGATATCCAGATCCAAAGCCCAGTCATACTGCCAGCATCTCTGCCGTGCAACTCCTACTGCCTCAACTGCTGACTTTCCAGTCCTGTACCCATAAGAGTCTGGATGAAAGTGAGGATCTACATCGGGCTCCAGATACTTCTTTACCACCATCTGGGCAACTCGATCACTTACCGTAGGTATCCCTAGTGGCCTTTTGCCTCCATCTACCTTTGGTATCTCCACTATCCGTACCGCTGGGGGAAAGTAGCTCCCTGAAGACATCCGATTCCAGAGCTTGTAAAGATTATTCTTTAAATCTTTTTCAAACTCCTCAATCGACTCCTCATCTACTCCGGCAGCACCTTTGTTTGCCTTTACTCTCTGATACGCTTCCCATACTACTTGTTTGGAAATACTAAACGGTTTTGCTTTACCCAATAGCTCCTCCCACTGAATGGTTGACTATTTTTTCAAAGCTGGACGATATAATCCCCTTCGCTCCAGTTCCATTACGAACTTTCTTCACTACTACGGGATTACTCCGCCCCCTTCATGTGCATCGATACTTTCCCCTTCGTGGGTCTCACTTATAGGTTTTCTCTTAGCATCACATGAAGAGTTCCCACGTTCCACACAAAAGCCTGTATCAGGTTCATGCCACCTTTATGCCGGACGCCGCTCAGGCAGTAAGCAGGTCTCCTCCTGAACTTATCCTGGTGTCAACAAAGCCACCAGTTTTGACGTCATCTTTAACTTTTCGACACCTCATCGGTGGTTCGCTTTCGCTCATCTCCCTGATCCTTACCTCGCCACGATCCTGTGCCGTGACTTTCCTTAACGCTCACCACACCAGCTTTTGACTAATGCAGCTTAAGGTGGTTTGAAGCCTGCTCCTGCAAGCCGACTCCGAGGGGCCCTCCCTCATCTCATGTGCAGCATCGAATGCTTTATCCTTCACCTCCTTTCAGCACTCGTTCGTGGCGCACTTTATTGAAGTTATCAAAAAGCATGCCTGAATATAACTCTTCACAATTTATTCTTAGTTCCTTGATAAGATTATTCTAAAATATTTATTATGAGGTGATAATATGATGCATTATATGAATTTTCTGGGCATAGGATTTAATGGATTTGGTTTCGGTTGGATTTTCATGATACTATTTTGGGGTTTAGTAGTTCTGGGCGTTATTTATTTTTTTAAAAGTCCGGTAAGTAGCAGTAAGGCCGCTTTCATTGGTAAGACTGCAGAGGAAATTCTGAAGAGAAGATATGCTTCAGGTGAAATAAGCAAAGATGAATATCATGATAAAATGTTAGGTGTACATGGTAAGTCATGAAATGATTAATATTATATATCTAAAAAAAATGTCCAATACTTTTGTTATTGGTATTTGTTTCATCATACTAATCTCAAGCCTTTTTTATGCAGATCAGGTTGCATATGCTCATTTTGTTGAGCCTAAAAAAGGAGATATATGTCCAATATGCGGCATGTCTGTCAGTGAACACCCTCTCTGGGTAGCGGTTATTATGTTTTCCGATGGCAAGCATGTAAAGCTTCACGGTCCGAAGAGCATGTTTACGTATTACTTCAATCTAGAAAAATATGACAAGAAATATAAAATGCAAAATGTTTCAACAATGCATGTGACAGAATATTTCACTGAGAAACACATAAAAGCACAAGAAGCTCACTATGTAATAGAGAGCAACATACACGGACCAATGGGAGCCGAACTTATTCCTTTAAAAGATAGGACGTCTGCAGAAGCATTTACAAAAGAGCACGGGGGTAATATTTTACTCTTCAAAGACATAACACCGGAAATTGTCAATTCTCTGAAAAATATAGTTTCTGATAACCTCCCCACGAGGCAGTAATGGCTCTGCCTTTTTATTGACTGATGAAGTTATCAATAAAGTTGAATCAGTTCAAACTCTAAAGAATATATTCCTTATTATATTGATTTTCAAGGAGTATCGATGATATCGATCGTCAATTAATCAGGGAAGTGATAGATTCCTGTAAATTATGGCCGCCCCTGTTGCATGTTTGATTCCCTTTAATTCATGCTTGACAAACAATGCTCGGCGTGTTATATTGATAATGATTATCATTTTCATGCCAGAGGTAAACCATTAAATTATGGCATTTGAAGAAGAACAGAAAATATTCGACGATTTTGTAAAAAACAGAGGTCTGAAGCATAGCGACCAGAGACGGGAAATTCTTTCGACCTTTCTGAAAACCGAAAAGCATCTGACTGCTGACGAGCTGTACAGGCTGGTGAAGAAGCGAAACAAGTCAATCGGAACCGCTACTGTGTACAGAACATTGAAACTGCTTAGTGAAAGCGGTCTGTGCAGGGAATTCAGGCTGGATGACGGAACAGCACGATATGAACATCTTTATGGCCATGACCACCACGACCATCTCATATGTACAAGTTGCGGCATTCTTGAAGAAGTGGTTGATCCTGAAATCGAAAAACTCCAGGAAAAGCTGGCAATAAAGCGGGGCTTTAAGATCAGCAACCACAAGATGGAGATATACGGCACCTGTCGGAAATGCAGAAATTAAAGAATATTTAATTTTTTTTGATATACAAATGATAATGATTATCATTATTAATAAAATAAAATTCGGAGGTTTTTAAATGTTACCACTTGGATTGTTGTCTGAAGGCGAAGCAGCCATGGTCATGCAGGAAGAGGCAAATATGAGGAGCAACCGCGCAGACATACTGTGCAGGATCGAAGAAATGGGATTTCGCGCAGGAAAGACCGTTGAGATGCTGAGTAACGAAGGCAAAGGACCGCTCCTGATACGTGTTGACAATGCACGGGTCGCCATCGCACGGAGCCTGGCTATGAAGGTAATGGTAAGGAGGACAAATTGATGAACCTGGCAAAACTGAAACCCGGAGAGCGGGGACGAATAACAAAGATAGGCTCCATAGGGCCGATAAAGAGGCGACTTATGGACATGGGAGTTCTTGTCGGTGAAGAAGTGATAGTAGAAAAGATCGCACCCCTCGGAGACCCTATTGAAGTGACTATTAAAAACTACAGCCTTTCCCTTCGCCGGAAGGAAGCGGAAGGCATTTCCGTGGAGGGCGCATAATGGATTCTACAGTACTTGAAACAAAGGTTGCAGCAGAGCGCAGTCTGATAACAATTGCGATCGCCGGAAACCCGAACTCGGGCAAATCAACTCTAATCAACGCCATCGCCGGAACAAAGCTGCATGTCGGCAACTGGCCCGGTGTTACCGTTGAGAAAAAGGAGACTGTCTTTGATTACCGCGGCAGAAGGATCAGGCTTGTGGACCTTCCGGGTACCTACAGTCTAAGCCCCTATACGCAGGAAGAGATAATAGCACGGGATTACCTTGTACATGAAAAGCCCGATGTGGTCATCAATGTTGTTGATGCCACAAACCTTGAGAGAAACCTTTATCTTTCTGTGCAGATCCTTGAGCTGGAGATACCGGTTGTCATGGCCCTGAACATATACGACGAAGCAGAGAGGAAAGGCTTCAGTATTGATAAAGAAGCAATGCAGGAGATGCTCGACGTAACCATCGTGCCTACGGTAGCTACAAAGAAGACAGGTCTGAGTGAGCTCTTTGAAGCAGTTGTAAACATCGTGGACAACGGTCAGACTGGCAGGCCCCGCCATCTTAACTATGGCAACGACATAGAGGCTGCTGCAGGCGATGTACAGAAACGGATCATGGAGACCGCTCCTTCGCTTGCAAATAAATACCCGCTCAGGTGGCTTGCCTTAAAGGTGCTTGAGGGAGACGACCGCGCCATTGAGGAAAGGGATTTAAATATCACGGACTGTACGGATGGCGAGGCAGTGAAACATCTTGTCACCACGCAGGGTGACGATATCGAATCCCTGATGGCCGATGCGCGCTATGCCCAGGCATCAGGGCTGACAAAAGAGGTCCTGACAAAACCCTCGGTCCGGAAAACGGAACTCACGGAAAGGATCGACAGGGTCGTCCTGAACCGCTACCTCGGCATCCCGATATTCCTGGCTGCCATGTGGCTTGTCTTTAAACTGACCTTTGATGTCTCCACCCCTTTCGGAGACTGGATAGATGAAATGACGGCGGGACCATTCATGCGCTGGACATCAACTGTAATGACCTTCCTGCGCGCACCTGACTGGATGATCTCCCTTGCAACTGACGGGGTGATCGCCGGTGTTGGCTTTGTGCTGGTATTCGTACCTGTGGTCTTTGCCATGATGTTCTTTATTACCTTTCTTGAGGGAAGCGGCTACATGGCCCGAGCGGCCTTTGTGATGGACAGGGCCATGCACTCAATGGGCCTTCACGGGAAGTCTTTTATCCCCATGCTGCTCGGATTTGGATGCAACGTGCCGGGTATCTACGCAACAAGAACGCTGGAGAACAACAGGGACAAGGCACTGACTGCCCTTCTCATACCTCTCATGTCCTGCGGCGCACGGCTGCCTGTCTATGTTCTTTTTGTAAGTGCCTTCTTCGCTGCCAGCTCCGGCACTGTACTCTGGTCACTGTACGTGCTCGGCATCGTAATGGCCATCATAGTCGGTATTATATTTAAAAAGACCATATTCAGGGGAGACTCGCCCATGTTTATCATGGAGCTACCCCCCTACAGGTTTCCATCGATGAGGAACCTGATGATACATACCTGGGAAAAGGGCAAGCACTTTCTTATCAAGGCAGGCACGTACATCTTTGCTGTGTCCATCATTGTCTGGTTCCTGCTGAACCTGCCCTGGGGAGTAGAACATAAGAAAGACTCCTTTCTGGGACAGACCGCCCAGGTCGTGGCCCCTGCCTTTGAACCCCTGGGATTTGGGAACTGGGAGGCCTCAGCTGCCCTCATAACCGGCATCATCGCTAAGGAGATCGTGGTAGGCACCATGGGTGAGATCTATATCCCGGCCTCAAACGGGGAAGCACCGGAGGAAGCAGAAGAAGTACCTACCTTCGGGGAAGACCTGAAACACATGACAGTATCATTCGGAACAGCTGCACGGGACTCAGTGCTGAACGTCTTTTCGACCTTTGGTGTCGCGAGCATCTCAGCCGAGGAAGATGAGGAGGCAGGCCCGCTGAAATCAAAGATAATGGATGCATTCACACCGTTAAGCGCCTATTCCTTCATGACATTTGTGCTGCTCTATATGCCCTGTGTCATCGTGCTCGTTGCCATGAAGCATGAATTCGCCACATGGAAGTGGGCAGGACTGGCATTTGGCTACCAGATGGTGCTGGCGTGGACCGTATCATTCATCATTTATCAGGGCGGTAAGGCCCTGGGCCTGGGATAGGCCGTTAACAAGGAGGATTTATGCAGTTAAGCGATTACATATTAATGGGCCTTATTCTCTCCGGCTCGGTATACATACTGTACCGTTCCCTGTGGAAGAAGAAAGGTTATTGCCAGGGATGCAGCGCCGGCTCCTGCGACTCAGGAAACAGCCGGAATGCAGAAAAGACCGATCACTGCTGCTGATCCCATGGTGTGAAATAAACGGGACCACAGTGATTGCCGATGGGTATGAAAGCACGGGCAATAACATATTTCACAGTAAGTGAATCAATAAAATCATACTTAGGGGCGGGGTTTAACCCTCCCTTATGCTTTCGAAATAAAACAACTCAAACTTTTTGCCATTACGGCATCCGGTGTTCTTAACACCGTAACATATAAATCCTGGAGGTTAAAAATGAAACAGAGCATCTTGATAGGACTTATGGCAGCATTGTTTATAGTGTCCAGCTCATTTGCAGAGGAAATCACTTATTCAAAACACATTAAACCAATTATCACGGAGAAATGTCTTAAATGCCACGGATCAGATGCACCAGAATACAAGGAGTTTAAACTAAACAAAAAGAAATATATTTCTGAGCAAAAAGGTCCCAGAATGGACAGCTATACGCACATGGTCTATTTTATAGGCTGGCCGGATACGGGTGCCATGATGAGAAGACTGGACGACGGAAGTAGTAAGGATAATGGAATACCAGGCAACATGTACAAGAACCTCGGCAATACTGAAGAGGAGAGACAGCAAAATCTGTCATTATTCAAGGAATGGATAGGTATCTGGTCGCTAAACAGGTGGTCGGCTGTCAGTAAAGATGATCTAAGCAGCATGAAATTGACATACTAGTAATATCTCTTGGAAGGCAGGGCTGATGTCCTGCCTTCCATACAGAGTATACAATACGTTACCGCATTTCAAGTCCCAATTTGCTTATATCACTTAATCGTTAATTAAACCTGGGTAACTATCCACAGGCTTAAGTTTTTAAACATACTATCGCTAAAACTAATATATAATTACCCTCACAACCTAAGTCACAGCGGATCATTGATAAATATGATTTATCCTCATTTTCAAAGTAACTGCTGATTCATTGACAACTGATATAAGTCAGTGACCTTATAGCTTTTCCCATTTTGAAGCTTTGTCGGTAAACTCGATATAATTATCATTGACCTGTGCTTACCGATAAATAGATGAATTCGCTAATCTGTGACCTACATCGATTCTGGAGATAACATGATGGAGTCTTTATCTTTACCCCTAATCAGATAAACATTATTTCTTTCAATACATTTTCAATTATCGAGATGTATTATGTCAGAAAATTTCTAGTGTAAATCTTTTTCTTTTCCCGTCGTATCACGCGACATATCAAAGTTTTCATCAAATAGCGGAACATGACATATTAATTCTTCTATATGTTTCAGATCGCTATCTGATATTGACAGGATATCAAGTGAACTCTGGTTAAGGGGGTAGTCTGGATCTTTTTCAAATGGACTATAACCGTTTTTAGAAACTAAATAATCAGCAATGTGTATTAAGGCTAATTGCTTTGCATTTTTACCAAGATTTGGCGTGTGATGATATAAAATAGCATTTATACTAGAATCCGGCAAATTCCATTGAATAGCCAGCCAGTAACCTACCTCAGCATGGGAACTGTTCAGTATATTTTGTTCTGCATCAAGAAGAGACCCCCCATTATTAAATGAATCCCTGATATTCTGGTAAATATCCGGGAAATATCTATGTAATACTAAATAACCTAAATCGTGTAAGAGACCGAGAATCAGAATATCTTCTTCCATGCCTGCCTTGATATGATCAGCTATGAATCGTGCTGCCAGACTAACAGCTATGGAATGATTAAATAACCTTGTGTAGTCAGATATTTTTTTACTGTCATCAAGGAAACTCAATACAGATATTCCAACTGCTATGCTTTTGACATTATTAAACCCAATTCTCATAATTGCATTGTCAAGATTAGTGGTCTGATAGCGAAACCCGAAAAAAGCTGAGTTTGCAAAGCTTAAGATTTTTGCAGATATAGCAGGGTCTCTTTCCACAATATTCATAAGTTTCTCAATGGAAAGCGATGAATCGTTATTTAGATTCATTATTTTCTGAGCAATCAACGGTAAGGTTGGTAGATTCTCAATCTTCTGTATATAAGATTTAATATTATCAGGCATCACTTATTCTCATGTCGGATAGACCAGAGAAAATCTAAATAAGTTTTTCCCTTATAAGAAAAATAGGGATTCCCCTATCCAGAGCTAACCTTTACTATCCGATAGTAGAATTGCCCAATAATTTTTATCACTTTCAGTAAACGGCAGTCATGCCCTCCAAGACTGCCGTCCCTCATTTAAGTCGGGTCGATGTTAATAAACTTCCCCGCTGCAGGCAGACGGGGTATAAATCCATCCTCATATAAGTACGCCGCAAGCGGCGGTGAATAAAATCCCAGGAGATTAAATTTCAAGAAATAACCGTTATGAACCGATATGATTATTGATGTTTAATTGCATTGCAAAGGTTAGATATTGTTGAGCAAACAGTAATCTATTAGCAGGAGAGCAGGTTCTATGAAAGACGAATTTAACCTGACTGAGTCAGAACAGGATTTTGAAGAAAAAGTATCAGTCATAGCTGATGAGGTCCTTAGTATTCTTAAAGAGCTCCACCAGGAGAACAGACAGCAGATAAGCAGCAAACACATATCAGATAAAATGAAATGGAAAGCTTCTGTCAAGAATTTGTTGACAAACAATGAAATGACGAAAGCTGATAATGACCCGGACACCGTGGGTCTTAAAGAAATTTCAGATGCCCTGTTAGATAAATTAAAGGAACTGTTGCCCCCTTCCATGACTGATAAGCTTAATGAATTAAAAGATGAAATACACAACGATACCAATAACCATGGTTCCAGGGACTGGTTAGATTCTCCTATCAACATTATTAAGAAACATATTACTTCCCTTTCACATCGCAACAAAGAGCTTGAGGAATTTATGGTTGCAGCATTGCAGCACCTCTCAGATACAGAATCTCACCTGGCAAGTGAACTGTCATGCCATCAGGACAAGTTCAGAGATGATAGAAATTTTGAGGATCAGATTGCTAAAAATATGAATATAATGTCTGAGGACATAACGGTAACGAGTAATGTTAGTTTAATTAAATCAATATTAGTAACCAAAATAGAAAATATCAATACGCATATTACTGATAAACGGGATCAGGACATGAGTAAACTAAAGGATACAGAAAAGACACTGGAAGATATGAGCGCACGTTTGACAGAAATAAAAGAAGAGGCTGATGAGTTACGCAAGAGATCACAGGAAATAGAGGTTGAATCTATTACTGATGCATTGACAGGGATTTATAACCGCAAAGGATATGACGATAAAATGTCCGAAACGTTGGCCCATGTCAAGCGCTACGGCATTAAATCATCACTTATTGTTTGTGATATTGATTTCTTTAAAAAAATTAATGATAACTTCGGACATAAAGTCGGCGACCTGGCCCTCATAAAACTGGCCACCCTGCTGAAAGACCGTCTGAGAACAAATGACTTTATTGCACGATTCGGCGGTGAGGAATTTGTGGTAATTCTGCCCCATACAGATATTGAGGGAGCAGCAAAAGCGGGACTGGGTCTGCGGGAGTATATTGACAACGCTGTTTTTTCATACAAGGGGAAAGAGGTCCCTTTAACTATCAGCATTGGCGTAAGCGAATTCACAAAAGACGATGACAATTCCTCTGTATTTGAAAGAGCTGATCATGCACTCTATCTTGCGAAAAAATCTGGCCGAAATACGGTAAAGACGGAAAATGACGTAATTAATAATGGATTGGTTTTGAACAATGCAGACTCAATCCCTGTCTCAGATTAAATAAAATTTGCAGGTTGCTAATAGTACGAAATGAGCGTGATAATCCTAAATTTTATAGTTATCTCATAGAAACGATTGCACAAATACTTCAACCATAATCTTAGACAGTCTGAAAGGACATTATATGAACTCTGAAGCAATATACTACAAATTCGTTATTATATCTGTCTTGTCTTTCATCGTTATATCTACAGGGGCATTTGAGGCGGACGCTAAACAGCCTTTCTCTGAAAACTCTACTATCATTGCCTCGCTATCCGACTCCGGGCTTAGCAGTACAGCACTGGAATATTACAAACAGGGAATGAAATACAGCAAGGCCGGCAAACATAAGAATGCGATAACTGCTTTTAAAAAAGCTATCCAAATAGCACCTGACTACATTTATGCACACAATGATCTCGGAAATGCATATGTAGACCTGAAGAAATATAATGACGCTGTAAGAGCGTACAAAAATGCGATCAGAATCAAACCGGATTTTATCGCGGCCTTAAAAAACCTTGCCTATACATTGGCCATACAGAGGGAGTACAAAAAAGAAATATCCGCCCACAAAAAGGTTCTTTTTTATAAGCTGGATGATACTGAAACACATTATAATCTGGGAGTCGCTTACAGCAAGTTGAAAAAGTACGAGGAAGCGATAGCATCATATAATAAAGCATTGAAAATTAATCCGTCCATGGCAGATGCATACTATAACCTTGGGGTCACCTACAGCAAGCTGAACAAACATATTGAGGCTAAGGATTCTTACAGGAAAATGCTTGCCTTACATCCTGATGATCCTGGTGCCCGCTACAACCTGGGAGTTACCTATCTTAACCTTGAAGATAAAAAGTCAGCGTTACAGGAGTATGAAACTCTGAAGAAGATCGATTCCAAGACAGCCCTCCAATTGCTGGATCTCATTAATAATAAGTAACGGATAGCAATTAACAAGAGGTTCTAATTAGTTACTGTTGCGGAAAGCCAAAATTCTAATAACTGTCATTCTGAACTTGTTTCAGAATCTCAAGGTATCAATAACATAGGAGATCCTGAAACAAGTTCAGGGTGACAAATAACAACATCCGCAACAGGAACTAATTAGAAATCAGTAGGGATTGCATACCTTCACGCAAAGTCCGCAGATGTATTGACCAACATTGTGGGCTTTGGCAAAGTATTTTAATTTCTCCAGACAGGCAGGTTTGTTCCAGTCTTTATGGGAGTCTTTAATAGCAGACACCGGGCAAACGGCAATGCACTTTTTACATTCACCGCAGTCCTGTTCAACCGGTTTGTCCGCCTCAAGCGGCATATCAGTCAGTAAGGTTGCAATCCTTATTTTCGAGCCATATGTTGGGCTTACCAACAGGTTATTCCTTCCTATCCAGCCCAGCCCCGACCTTATCGCAGCCATTTTATGAGACATGTGCGCTGTCTGCTTTTCCCAGTCAACGATCTGGCTTGCAGGGATCGGCATGGCATTATAGCCTCTGTTCTGAATTATTCCTGTAAGCTTTGCAGCGGTCTGGTCGAGCATCCAGTTGACCATTCTGTAATTGTGAAGATAATGGCGGGTCGGTCCGATGATACATCCTTTTAAAACCGCGGATGAAACGCTCCCCCCGATTGATATGGCATAAGACAGTCCCTCTGTCTGGTCCATGGGAAGGGCATCAAAATGGGGTCTTAAATCGTCAATATTGGATACGCCGAATTCGGTTGGTCCGGATGCAAGTGTAAAGGCCTTTAACTCATCATACATGAAGCTATAACCACTTCTCTATAATGGCCGTAGTTTCTTCATTGCCCCATTCCTTTGGTCCGACCAGTTTTTCCCGGATAATACCTTCCTTGTCGATAATGAACGTTTCGGGAACTCCGGTTATACCGTAGATCTTTCCTGCTTCATTATCAGGACTTATAAGAGTAGGTGCCTTGACTGTATGCGTCCTGTAATATTCCGGCAGGTTTGCAGGATCATCCCTGAAGAGCATACCAAACATCTTAAAGGGCCTGCCCTGCATTTTTTCGTAAAGGACCTGCTTGTGAGGCATTTCAGCTTCACAGGTAGTACACCAGGTCGCCCAGAAATTTATAAATACGACATTCCCTTTCAGATCAGCAAGCTTCCAGATTTTTCCTGTTGAATCCGGATATTCAAACAACGGAGCGGCCTGTCCGACTTCGGCGATACGTTCATACTTCTTTGTTTCGGGCATCATGAACAATGCTGCAGCACAGATTCCTATTATGACGATGAGGACTATTGCTTTACTATTCACTTAATGTTACCCCCTGAATCTCAGATTATGTTTTCTAATATTACTCATAATTATGAATATGTTATGAATCGATATGCTCACTATACTACATTATTCATAATTTCCGTTTTTGAGAAATACGTCACTGGCGCATCATAACGGCTTTAACAGACATACTGCCTGGGCCACAATTCCTTCTTCTCTTCCAACAGGACCCATGCCTTCATCAGTCTTGGCCTTGATATTGATTGAGTCCAAAGGTATGCCTGAACCGGATATGTTCTCTTTCATTTTATCGATAAAGGGTTGAAGCTTCGGTCTTTCTGCCATGACTAAAGAATCAATCCAGGCGATATCAAGACCCTGCTGTTTCATTAACTGTGTGGTCTTTGCAAGCATGTCCAGACTGGAGGCCCCTTGCCATTTACTATCGGAATCAGGGAAATGTCTTCCGATATCTCCTGCACCAAGGGCTCCTAAAATGGCGTCAATGATTGCGTGGCATAAAACATCAGCGTCTGAATGACCGAGAAGGCCCTTTTCAAAAGGCACATCCACACCACCGAGTATCAGCTTTCTTCCATTCACAAGTTTATGCGAATCATACCCTATACCGATCCTCATAAAATTATCTCTCCTGCCTTTCCTTCATCAGAAAAAATTCTACCATATCCATGTCCGCAGGAACAGTTACTTTTATATTATAGGGACTTCCGGGTATCACTCTAATCTTTCCGCCCATGTCTTCAATAAGGGCCGCATCATCAGTTGCATGAAGACCTTTTTCATAAGCCAGATCATATGCCCTCCTGATAAGAGTGTAACGAAATAACTGTGGAGTCTGTATGGCCCTGATCTTCTGTCTTTTCAATGTTGATACAACGAGGCCATCAATATCTACTTCCTTAAGTGTGTCCTTTGAAGGTCTGCCCGGAATAACTCCATCAACTCCTTCTAATCCTTTTACAAGATTATTAATTGTTCCTTCAGGAATGACCGGTCTCACCCCGTCATGTATCAGTACAAGCGGATCGTTATCGATCATTTTTAAAGCGTTATAGACAGAGTCCTGCCGCTCCTGTCCGCCGTTGGCTATTTTCCTGACCTTATTAAGCTCAAATTCACTGGCAAGTTCTCTCCCGTATTCAATGTCTTCATCGCGGAGCACCGGTATGATTTCAGTAATCAGTTCTTCTATATGGAGCCTCAAAAGCGTAAGGGCAAGCAGAGGGATTTCATCGACATGAACAAAGGTCTTTCTCCGGGAACTGTCAAACCTCTTCCCCAGCCCTGCTGCCGGGACTATGGCAATAATGCTCTCTTCCATTAATGGCGGGCCATTTTAAGTTCTTCCCTGTCCGCTTCCTCTTTAAGCTTTGCAAATATCATTCTGCCGGCAGTTGTCTGCAGGACACTGGTTACGACCACATTGACCTGCTGGTTCATCTTTTTTCTGGCATTATCAACGACCACCATTGTGCCGTCATCAAGATACCCCACACCCTGATTTGACTCTTTCCCCTCTTTGGCAATGAAAATGTTCATCTTCTCACCGGGAAGCACAACCGGTTTCAGTGCGTTGGAAAGCTCGTTGAGGTTAAGCACGGTTACGCCCTGTAATTGGGCAACCTTGTTAAGGTTAAAATCATTGGTTATGATCTTGGCTCCCATCATCCTGGCAAGGGCAACTAATTTGGCGTCAACCTCTTTGATCTTGGGGAAGTCCTCATCTATGATATTCACCGTCACATTGTTCATTTTCTGGATCTTGTGGAGCATGTCCAGCCCTCTCCTGCCCCTTGTCCTTCTCATGGAATCTGCTGAATCAGCAATGTGCTGAAGCTCATGGAGAATGAACTGGGGAATGATAAAGGTCCCCTCAAGAAAACCTGCTTCACAGACATCAACGATCCTTCCGTCAATAATAACGCTTGTATCAATGATCTTGGCGTATTCTTCCTCAGTCCTGCTTTTAAACGCCTTGACCAGATTGCCGATGGTAAAGTCCTTGCCTGCGCGCAGTCCGAGCAAAAGACCACTATAACCGAACATCGCATTGAATATAAGGGAAATATAGTCGCCGTCAATGCTGGTAAAAACTGTCTTGATCGGGAAGTAAATCAATTTCGCGAATATCAATCCAATGGAAAGTCCCACAAGCCCGGCAAAGGCAGTCCCAAAACCGAGGATAGTTGTCAAATATTCAATAATCAGCGCTATCACTCCTACTCCTGCGCCCCAGAAGATGCCGTAGTAAGACATGCCTTCCCTTATACCAAGGAAATAACCGCCTGCAACAAAAACCAAGAAAAATATAATTCTGTAAAGTATCATCGTTCCGGTCCTTTAATGTTTATAAATTTGTTTATAATTATGAATAAATTTTCAGGGTAATATAAAATTTATTTCCCCCCCTGTTAACAAAAAGCAATGCAGTGTCCCCTTCTCTTAAACTGCTGGTGATTCTGTTGAAGTCATAAAGATCACGCACCTTTTTTTTGTTTATTTCCTGTATGACGTCGCCTTTCTTTAATCCAACATCTTCTGCAGCAGTGTAAGGCTGTACCCTTACAATAACCACCCCTTTTTCATTTCTGGAAAGATCGAGCTGCTTTGCTATATCCCGCAACTTTGATCTTGAGCGGCTTGCTGTTTCTTATAATATGCAGATTAATATTACTCCCGACCTTTGTCTGGGAGACCAGGTTTCTCAGCGCCTCAACGTTTCTTATATCTTTTCCATTTACCTTGAGAATTACATCGCCCCTTTTAACCCCGGCCATGTCTGCCGGGCTCCCCTTAAACACGTCTGTAACCAGTGCTCCGGCCAGTTTCTCAAGACCAAATTCCTTTGCAAGTTCAGGCGTAAAATTCTGAATAGTCACCCCGAGCCATCCCCGTGTTACCTTGCCGTCCTTGATCAGCTGTGTCATGACCGACTTTGCCATATTGCTCGGCACAGCAAATCCAATTCCCTGGTATCCGCCTGTCCTGGAAAAAATAGCAGTATTAATCCCGACAAGTTCTCCTTTAACATTTACCAGCGGCCCCCCGGAATTTCCCGGGTTAATGGCTGCATCAGTCTGAATAAAGTCCTCATAATCAGCTATGCCCACATTCGCACGTCCCATGGCGCTGACTATTCCCATGGTGACGGTATGTCCAAGGCTGAATGGATTGCCAAAAGCCAGAACAAACTCACCCACCTGCAGTGATTCAGAATTTCCCCAGTTAATCTGAGGGAGGTCATCGGCAGATATCTTTATTACCGCAATATCAGTCTTTGGGTCCGTACCTATAATTTTACCCCTGTAATTCTGCTGGTCATATAATGTCACGGTGATCTCATCAGCCTTTTCAACAACATGATTATTTGTGATGATATATCCGTCTGATGAAACAAGTACGCCGGAACCAAGACTTTGCTCTTTCCATTTTTTAGGCATGCTAAAGGGATCAAATAAGTCCTGAAGCGATCCATCAAAAAAATCGGAAAATGGCGAAGAATCTTTTTTGGAGACTGTCTTGGAAGTGGAAATATTTACGACAAGAGGACTGATCACCTTGACTATATCTGAAAAGGCGCTGCCCTCACCCTTCAGGGATTGAGGAATCTGAATATTATACGTATACGGGGTTCTGGACTTTTTACCAGTAAATATTTGTCCCTTTTTGCCGATTGCATATCCCACAATCAATGTAATTATAAGAATTAAAAGAAAAGATGATTTTTTCATTAATCAAATTATACATCCCATGGTTTGACCTTGTAAACCCTCCATAATTAATCATAATTTTACATATAGTTAGAACTTTTACTTATCGCGTCATTAAAATTAATAATATCAGAGTGCTATTTCCAAATAAAGGCAAAAGACAACTCATTGACTACCACATATCTTATCAGGAGAATATAGTCTCATTATGAATATTCGTAACAGAAAAAAACATATTGAAGGGCTTGATAAGAAGTTCCTCTGGCATCCATTTACACAGATGAAAGAATGGGAGGCCCACACCCCCCTGATTATTACTGAAGGCAGGGGCTCATTTCTTAAGGACATGTATGGCAAATGGTACATAGACGGCGTATCTTCCCTGTGGGTAACTGTCCATGGTCATGGGAAAAAAGAGATTGATGATGCAATAAAGGACCAGGTCGACAAGATCAGCCATTCCACTCTCCTCGGCCTTACCCATCCTCCAGCTGCAACTTTGGCTGAAATGCTGGTCAAAATAGCCCCGAAAGGTCTTTCCCGGGTATTTTATTCTGACAGCGGTTCCACCGCCGTAGAGATTGGTCTAAAAATGGCATATCAGTACTGGAAGCTCAGGGGAGTAAAAAACAAAACAGGTTTCCTGTCTCTCAATAATGCATACCACGGCGATACCATAGGCGCGGTAAGTGTAGGGGGAATCGATTTATTTCATAATACATTCGCCCCTCTGCTTTTCAATACCTATCAGGCGCCTTCCCCGTACTGTTACCGCTGTGAACTCGGGAAACAATATCCGACCTGCAACATGCTCTGCCTTGAAAAAATGGAAGCGCTCCTCAAGAGACGTCATGAAGAAATTGCAGCGATAATTATTGAACCCCTTGTACAGGGGGCCGGGGGCATGCTTGTCTCTCCTCCCGAATATTTAAAGGGTGTTAAGAGATTGTGCAGAAAGTACAATGTCCTTATGATAGCTGATGAGGTTGCCACAGGCTTTGGAAGGACCGGAAAGATGTTTGCCTGTGAACATGAAAACATACGTCCTGATATTCTCTGTCTTGCAAAAGGCATAACAGGCGGTTATCTTCCGCTCGCAGCAACCATAACAACAGAAAAGATGTACCGGCAGTTTCTGGGAAAATATAAAGACTTTAAAACTTTCTTCCACGGGCATACGTATACAGGCAATCAGCTTGCCTGTTCTTCTGCCATAGCAAGCCTCAATATATTTAAAAAAGAAAAAACCATCCGTAATATGCAGAAGAAAATCTCCACGCTGGCAAAAGCCCTTCAGCCTGTTGCTGAATTTTCCCATGTAGGTGATGTCCGGCAAAAGGGATTTATGACAGGGATCGAGCTTGTTAAAAACAAAAAAACAAAAGAGCCCTATCCAGTTGAAAAAAGAACGGCCTGGCAGGTCTGTAACAGGGCAAGGGAAAAAGGACTTCTCATAAGGCCGCTTGGTGATGTGATCGTATTGATGCCGCCACTCAGCATTTCAATCCCGGAATTAAAAAGCCTCGTACGAATAATTGCCGAGGCTATAAAAGAAGTAACCGAAAATGACTAAGAATCCTGGTGTTGTATCAACCTAGATTTGTCGGATTGATTGGATTGTCATTCCCGCAAGCGAAGCGCGCCGGGAATCCCATAAAAAGTAAGATTCCGGACAAGCCGGAATGACATCTTACACTTGACATGACACTAGTTTTTTCTTCTCTCTATAAACTCTTCCAGATATTCCAACAGAGCAGGATCACTGATCGAGACTGCGTATAACTCATCCTGTGAATCACACTTGCAATATGTCAAAAAATCCTTATGCAGCTTCTTTTCATCAACATTCACTACCATATAATTGTACATGTTCACCTCTTCTTCTACCTGAGTTCTTAATTTATTTATCGGCATTTACAGGCATAATCTTTAGTTGAAACACGTAAAGCAGTACACGTTCACTATAACGGGACAGAGACACATCCCTTTATGACGTATCCCTTCTCATAATCGAATGACATAGTTTTTTTTGAAATGCTAAAATAGCATCTGCTGTCATTCGCCATTGGAGAAATCATCGATGAAATTAATACATTTTTACAGGACACCTATCCTTTCTGAATCAGAGAATCAAGCGCTTCTGGCAGCTGTTCAATCCCGTGTTTCAGGGAATATTGGTGATATACAGACAGAACACTGTTTCAATATTGCTGTTGAGAAAGCATTAACACCAGATGAAATGAAAGTCCTGATCTGGCTTCTGTCCGAGACATTTGAACCCGACAAATTTTCTGATAAGAGTTTTTTAACTGATGACAAAGCACCCCCCTTTAATTCCCCCCTTACCAAGGGGGAACACAGGGGGGGCATTCTTGAAGTCGGCCCAAGGATGAACTTCAGCACAGCATGGTCCACAAATGCCGTTTCAATCTGTCATGCCTGTGGATTGAAAAAAATATCCAGAATTGAACGTTCCCGAAGATATCAATTTGTATTCAGCAAAGATGCGCCATTGAGCAGTGAACAAATTGCAGGCATATACTCGTCACTCGTTACTGATCACGCGTCACTGCTGTACGACCGGATGACAGAATGTCACTACCCTGAACAGTTATCAACATTTGAAACCGGTATGAAGCCTGAACCTGTTATTGAGATCCCATTAATTGAGCAGGGAAAAGAGGCGCTTGAAACTGGGACCTTGATTACTATTACAACCTGTTCGTTAAGGACATAGGCAGAAACCCTACCAATGTTGAATGCTTTGACCTGAGCCAGTCTAACAGTGAACACTCACGGCACTGGTTTTTTAAAGGCCAACTGATTGTTGACGGGAAAGAGGCACCGCATGACCTGATTGAATTGATAAAGAAACCGCTTGATGCACATCCAAATAACAGTATTATTGCCTTTAAAGATAACTCCAGTTCTATAAGGGGATATTCTATTGAAACCATTGTTCCTGAACATCCGGGACAGTCTTCCCTGTTTACCATATCAGCTTCCCGGTACGATCCGATATTTACTGCGGAAACTCATAACTTTCCGAGCGGTGTTGCTCCTTTTCCCGGCGCTGAGACCGGCACGGGCGGAAGGATCAGGGATGTTCAGGCAACCGGCAGGGGAGGACTTGTCATTGCAGGAACAGCTGCTTACTGTGTCGGCAACCTCATGGTGCCGGGATATGATCTTCCCTGGGAAGATAAGAGTTTTGAGTATCCTGAAAACCTTGCTTCTCCTTTAGAAATAGAGATCCAGGCAAGCAACGGCGCTTCTGATTATGGAAACAAATTTGGCGAGCCCGTTATTCAGGGATATACGCGGTCTTTTGGCATGAGGCTCAATTCCGGAGAGAGATATGAATGGATAAAACCGATCATGTTCACCGCAGGTGTTGGCCAGATGGACTCGGGACATATCGAAAAAGGCGCCCCTAACACAGGCATGCTCGTTGTAAAAATCGGCGGGCCTGCCTATAGAATCGGTATAGGAGGCGGTGCCGCTTCCAGCATGATTCAGGGAGAAAATATTGCTGAGCTGGACTTCAATGCGGTACAGCGCGGTGATGCAGAAATGGAACAGAAAATGAACCGCGCCCTTCGCACCTGTATTGAACTTGGGGAAGCAAATCCTGTAATTAGCATCCATGATCAGGGCGCAGGAGGAAACTGTAATGTTGTCAAGGAAATCATTTATCCGGCAGGAGCAAAGATCGAGGTCAGAAAGATCCAGCTTGGTGATAACACCCTGTCCGTCCTGGAAATATGGGGGGCAGAATATCAGGAGCAAAATGCACTTTTAATAGAGCAAAACAGCATTGATATATTTGAAAACATCTGTAACCGGGAAAAAGTCCCCTTTGCCGTTATTGGCCGTATATCAGGAGACGGCAGGATTGTACTGTATGATGAAAAAGATGACAGCACGCCTGTAAATCTGGATCTGGAAAAAGTTCTGGGTGACATGCCGCAAAAGACGTTTACCCTGGACCGTTTACACACTCAGGCAACTCCTCTACAGCTGCCTGAAGACATTACCATAAAAAGCGCACTGGAAAGAGTGCTGCGGCTGGTGTCGGTTGGCTCCAAGAGATTTCTTACAAATAAAGTTGACCGCAGCGTGACCGGATTAATTGCACGCCAGCAGTGCTGCGGTCCTCTGCAGTTAACCGTTGCAGATGTGGCTGTCGTTGCCCAGAGCCACCTTGGTCTGACAGGGGCGGCCATTTCAATAGGTGAACAGCCATTAAAGACCCTCCTTGATCCTGCTGCCATGGCGCGCATGAGTGTTGGCGAGGCGATTACAAATATTGTGTGGGCCAGATTAAGCGCCTTTGAAGATATTAAATGTTCGGGAAACTGGATGTGGGCTGCAAAACTTCCCGGAGAAGGTGCCCTGCTGTATGATGCTGCTGTTGCACTCAGCAATATGCTCACTGACCTTGGTATAGCCATAGACGGCGGAAAAGACAGCCTTTCCATGGCTACGCAGGTCAGAAGTAAAAACGGAACCTCTGAAACCGTCAAATCTCCGGGCACGCTTGTTATCTCTGCATATGCTACATGCCCTGATATAACAAAGGTAATTACCCCGGACATAAAACTACCCGGCAACAGCAAATTGATGTATATCGATTTGGGAGAAGGAAAGAACCGCATGGGAGGCACCGCACTGGCGCAGGTGTTTAATCAAACAGGCGATGAATCGCCTGATGTTAATGACCCTCTGCAATTAAAAAAAGCTTTTACAGCCATTCAGACATTGATTGAAAATGACCTTATCTTATCAGGCCATGACAGGAGTGACGGCGGTCTCATCACAACATTGCTTGAAATGGCCTTTGCGGGAAACTGCGGAATGGAAATAACTACAGGGGTCAGGGGTAATGGGTCAGAGGTAATGGGAGAAGATATTATTGCAGAGCTTTTTTGTGAAGAATTGGGACTTGTTATTGAATACCTTCCTGATCATGAAGCACAGATATCCTCTTTACTGCAGGAATTAAACGTTCCATATCAAATAGTCGGAAAAACTCATACTGATACAAATATTAAAGTGACTGTCAATGAAAATGTCGTTCTTGATGAAAAGATGATAGCCCTGCGAAATATCTGGGAAGAGACCAGTTATGAACTTGAGAAGCTCCAGGCAGATCCTGCATGCGCAGAAGAAGAAAGAAAGAATATATTCGACAGAAAAGGACCTGATTACCGTTTGAGATTTACTCCTGAAGATACCCCTGATGTGATAATAAAGAGTGATAAAAAACATAAAGTGGCAATCATCCGGGAAGAAGGCAGCAACAGTGACAGGGAAATGACCTCTGCTTTTTACCGGGCCGGTTTTGAGACATGGGATGTTGCCATGACCGATTTCCTTGAAGACAGGATCAGGCTTTCCGATTTCAGGGGCGTGGCCTTTGTCGGGGGGTTCAGCTATGCCGATGTGCTTGATTCGGCAAAAGGCTGGGCCGGGGTTATCAGGTTTAATGAAAAAATATGGGACGAATTCCAGAATTTTTATAAGAGACCTGATACCTTCAGCCTTGGTGTCTGCAACGGGTGCCAGTTAATGGCCCTGCTTGGCTGGATTCCATGGCAGGGGATAGAGGACAATATCCAGCCGCGGTTTATTCATAACAGGTCCGGAAGGTTTGAGTCCCGGTTTTCATCAGTGAAAATACTTTCCAGTCCATCACTCATGTTAAAAGGTATGGAAGATTCGGTCCTCGGGATATGGGTGGCCCATGGTGAAGGCAGGGCATATTTCCCTGACAGGGACATTCTGAAGAAGATTAATGATGATAATCTGGCGCCCATACGATATGTAGATGATAATAATGAGATCACAACTCATTATCCATTCAACCCGAACGGTTCTGAAAACGGGATAGCTTCCCTGTGTTCCCCTGATGGAAGGCATCTGGCCATTATGCCGCATCCTGAAAGGACATTTCTGAAATGGCACTGGCCCTGGATGCCTGAAAAGTGGAAGCAGGATCTGGATACTTCCCCCTGGCTGAAAATGTTTCAGAATGCCAGGGAATGGTGTGAAACTGATAAAGACAGCAGTTAGTAGATAGTAGTTAAGGGAAAAGAATTGAACATGCAGGCCCTAACTACCAGCTACTGACTACTAACTACTTTTATGAGAAATGTTATACTAATAATCCAATGACACAATACATCCGCAGGTATGTAATTGAGTACAAATAAGAGCCTTATCCGAAAAAGCAGAATAAATCCTATCACATACGCTTCACTATCATCTGACAAGTTTCATGATGAATGCGGCGTATGCGGTGTGTATGGTCACCCCGAAGCTTCCAACCTGACCTACCTTGGACTCCACGCCCTTCAGCACAGGGGACAGGAAGGTGCCGGCATATGTTCTTCTGACCGCAGACAGCTCTATATAGAGAAATCAATGGGGCTTGTAACAGACATATTCTCTGAAAAGAGACTTAAACGCATTCCCGGAGACATGGCAATAGGGCACAACCGCTACTCAACAGCCGGCGCAAGCTCACTCAAGAATGTCCAGCCCATCATGGTTAACTATTCTCTTGGAGCACTTGCAATTGCACATAACGGAAACCTTGTCAATGCAGTTGAGTTAAGGACGGAACTGGAATCACAGGGGGCCATTTTCCAGTCAACATCAGACAGTGAAGTTGTGGTCCATATGATAGCCAGCTCCAGGGCCGGCAATCTCTACGAACGCCTGATCGATACCATGAGGAAGATTTCAGGGGCATTCAGTATTTTACTGATGACAGAAAATGAAATGATAGCAATGAGAGACCCCTATGGTTTCCGGCCATTAAGTATCGGTATTCATGACGGTGCATATGTAGTGGCTTCAGAGACATGTGCCTTTGACCTTATCGGTGCGACATATCAAAGGGATGTAGAGCCCGGGGAAATGGTCATCATAAACAGGGACGGTCTTAAATCCATCAAACCCTGCACGTCCTCAAGGCAGGCCAGATGCATTTTTGAGTTCATATATTTTGCACGACCGGACAGTAACATTTATGGCAACCTGAATGTGGATGCCATGAGAAAAGAGTTTGGCCGTCAGCTCGCCCGGGAGTTTCCGGTTGATGCTGATATTGTCATTCCTGTTCCTGACTCAGGGGTCCCAGCGGCGATTGGGTATGCAAAGGAAAGTAATATCGACTTTGATTTCGGTCTCATCAGAAACCATTACGTAGGCCGGACATTTATTGAACCAAGGCAGAATATCAGACACTTTGGCGTGAAAATAAAATTAAACCCGGTGCGTCAGCTTCTGCAGGGCAAAAGAGTACTTGTTGTGGATGACTCTATTGTAAGAGGAACAACAAGCAAGAAAATCGTGAAAATGATACGGGAAGGCGGCGCAAAAGAGGTCCATCTGCGTATAAGTTCACCTCCTACCATCGGGCCCTGCTTTTACGGCATTGATACCCCTACAAGAAAAGAGCTCATTGCTTCAACACACAGCATTGAAGAGATAAAAAAATATATCACCGCAGATACACTTCAGTATATGACCATCGAAGGACTATTAAAGGTGGTGCCCAATCCTGAACATTATTGCTCCGCATGCTTTGATGACAATTATCCCGTATTTACCCGCCATGACAAAGTAGAGCAGATAGAGCTGTTTTAGATACTCTAAAAATTCGTATTATTGTTACAGTCTATGTCATAGGTTTCCCCGTCAACCCTTGAGCCTAAAATTCCTGTTGCTCTCGCATGAAAACAGGGTGTCTGGGCAGTGCCGTCAATGTCCTCATCCTGGAATATTTCATAATCGAACTGCAGGTCCGCCCCTGGCCTGAAACCGGGGAGAAGAGCCTGAATGGCAAGCACATCATTTGCTGGTGCAGTATAGACAGAATTGTCTGAAAAGAACGTCTCTTCCAGTAATCTCAGGGATGAAAGGTTCTGATATGCTTCTGTTCTGGTGGCACTTGTCTGCTGTCCAACATAGGCAGGTATTGCGATCATTGCCAGTATGCCGATGATGGCTATTACCGTAAGCAATTCAACTAATGTAAATCCTTTATTGTTTTTCATTCATCATCCACCTTTTTATAAAAAATTTATAGTATTTCCTGCTTCTCTTAATCTGCGGTAACTCCCTTTGAATAAAATAATTCGCCGGCAAGGTTGGCAGCAGACAAATGTACATATCTTACTGTCTGGTTTTCATTAGGCGTATAGCATAGCGTCACCTGACCGGGATTGCCTGATGCTATGACATCGCAGTCAGCAAGAGTGGCCGCAAAACCACCATTTACAAACATCGGGAGGGCCGAGTTCCATGGAGAAAAATCTCCTTTTGCAATTGATGTCGTTATAAACTGGGTTACAATGCCCGTTCCAGCAATCGTATTATTATCATCATCAGCTCCATTAACAAGTCCATCTCCTGTGGTATCATTTTCTCTGAGAACGCCTAAATTGGTTCCACCCTTTTTCGTTGAATTAATCCAACCCTGTAACTCTGGTATATTTCCATTACATGCCCTCTGTACAGCACCCCTTCTCCCTCTTTCCTGCATTCCGATATATGAAGGAATGGCTATGGCAGCAAGAATGCCGATAATCGCTACGACGATCAGGAGTTCTATAAGGGTAAATCCGTTTTTTCTTTTAGGTATGGTCATGGTATATAAAAAAAAGGGGAGCATACGCTCCCCTTTACTCTTTTAAGGTTAATCAGCGCTTACTGATTTTGTGTAGTAAGATACTCCATCATTATCCACTGCTACCAGGAAAGCAGTCCGTATATTGGCATTTTCACCCGGGGTATAACAGACGGTTACCTGCCCGACGTTAGCAAGTGCTGCTGCTTCGCAGGCAGCAGTGTTAGCTACTACGCCGCCGCTCACCCATAAAGGATTAAGCGAATCCCATGGGGAAACCTGGTTCGTACCTAATGGTCCAGTGGCAATTAACCACTGAGTTACAATACCAGCTGTAGCAAGGTCGTCATTAATAAGGTCAGTTCCAACAATAACAGCACCATCACCATCAGTATCGACTTCAGTTAATAAGGCCTGCTGGGTACCCGCTTTTTTAGCTGCGTTCATCCAGGCCTGAATTTCAACGGCCTGTGATTCTGCACCCCTGATCATACCGCCTCTTCTTCCTCTCTCCTGCATTCCGATATAACCGGGAATGGCTATGGCTGCGAGGATACCGATAATTGCAACAACTATCAGCAATTCGATAAGGGTAAAACCTTTTTGCTCCTTTAAATTATTAACTGCCTTGTACATTACGTCCTCCTTTAAAGTGTATTTGGTCTTATGACCTGTTTAAAATTTGCTGGCAGGTAGTTCATTTACCTGCCTGTATAAATTCGTTCACCTCCCTTTTTCCTGATAATAACTTTGTCATCGTTATTTACACTTTATGTAAGCAGTTTTTATGCCAGTAATTTTATCTGACTATTTATTAATTAAATCAGTGCGTTATGTGGTTGGATCTGTTCAATCAACATACATTGACAGGGAATAATATGTCCTGACTGCCATTTTTTGTCAGTTGTTTGACGGAAACTTAAATAAAACCTATGTATATAGCCCGATAGGTTGTCATGCCGGACTTGATACGGTATCCCGTACATGCTGAAAAGATGAGATTCCGGCTTAAAGACTGCCGGAATGACAGATGAACAATCCGAGGTTGTACAAGGACACTTACTATCTGTCTCCCCATTCAAAGTCTTTATGGCATTCAAAACTTTTTGAGAGTTTCACAGAAATTCGCATAAGTTTTTAATTAAGCAAGCTAATGAACTTGACCTTATTAGGCATACTCCTTTATAAAATAGACTTACAAAATGCTGATAAAAAGAGTCCTCATACTGCTTCCCATACTTATTTTCTTCATTCTGCTTCAGTCCTTTTTCTGGGTGCCTACCTATGATGAACAGGCAAAGGGAAACCCCTACAGGCTGGAGGAATATATTACCGCCTCAATAGGGGATGCCAAGATACTGAACCCCATCCTGAATGCTGACACTGCCAGCAGCTCAATCGCGGACCAGGTGTTTGACGGACTGATCGACAGGGATGAAGATCTAAGGTTTCGCGGTCGGCTTTCTGAAAGCTGGGAGATATTTGAAGAGGCATATTTTTATCTCAACCCGAAAGCAGAGATCAATGGCAGGCAAGTCACTGATCCTGAATTTATCAAGAAAAAGCTTCTTATATATAATGGTAATGCATCCTTACTGAAAGAAACATTAAAGAATATTCAGGACATCGAAATCATTCCTCCGACATCAGGAGAAACCACGATCCAGATACCCGGACCTGATACAAACGGGGACGGTTTCCCTGATCCTATTGATATTAAGGTGCAGTTCAATGCCCCCCACCGGTTTAAGATCACGTTGAAAAAGGTAGACCAGGGATTTTTTGAAAACGTAACTTCTCTCCTTGGCAAAGAGTATTTTAATTCCTTTCCTGCTGCTGATTATATTGCAATAGAATCCAGCGAGCATCGGGACAAATTATCAATTGTAGCTCCCCAGGTGCTAGCGGCGGTTGAACATAACCCGGTTATTATCTTCAATCTGAGAAAGGGCGTGAAGTTTCATGACGGACATGAGTTTGATGCCCGCGATGTAGCATTTACCTATCAATCGATCATGGACAGTAAAAACCTGTCTCCGCGTATCCCTGATTATGAGCCGGTAAAGAGCCTTGAGGTATTGGACACATACAGGGTAAGAGTTGTCTACAAAAGGTTATATCAGCCTGCGTTTGGTACCTGGGGAATGGGCATGCTTCCTGAGCATCTCTTAAATAAGGATGCATTAAAAAAAGAGGCTGATGCAAAAGAAGAAGACCTGGAAAAATTTACCATGAGGGACAGTGATTTTAACCGCAGTCCTGTTGGTACTGGGCCTTTTGTATTCAGGGAGTGGAAATCAGACCAGTATATTGTCCTTGACAGGCACGAACAATACTGGGAGGGTGCTCCAAACTATAAGAGTTATACATTTCGTATCGTACCTGATCTGCTGACGCAGGAGATGGAGTTTTATGGCGGCGCCATCGACAGTTATGGAGTGCAGCCCCATCAGGTTGAGCGTCTGAAGAAAGATCCTGCCTATCAGAATTTTTCAGGGCTTTCCTTTGGCTATACCTATATCGGATATAACATGAGGCGCGAGCTGTTTAAAGATAAAAGGATACGCAGGGCCCTTGGTATGGCCATTGATGTAGATAAGATCATTACATATGTGATGTATGATCAGGCAGAAAAAATCACCGGCCCGTTTGTAAAGCAGACAGACTATTACGATAATAGCATTCAACCACTGCCATATGATCCTGAAGCTGCGGTCAAACTTTTAAATGAGGCCGGCTGGCAGAAAAATAATGAGGGAAAGCTTGAGAAAGACGGCAAAGTCCTTGCCTTTACCCTTATTACAAACAGCGGCAATGACCTGAGAAAAAGCATCCTGGCAATAGCACAGGACTCGTGGAAAAAAATCGGGATTGACGTAAACACTGATATAGTGGAGTGGACTGTTTTTCTGGGAAAGCATGTCAACACAGGAGACTTCGATGCACTTATTCTGGGCTGGTCCATGGGTATTGATCCTGATCTGTATCAGATATGGCACTCAAGCCAGACCAACAAGATGCAGCTTAACTTTGTCGGGTTTAAAAATGATACAGCTGACGACCTTATTGTAAAAATACGACAGGAGTATGATTACGACAGGCAGGTTGCATACAGCCATCAGTTACATCAGATCATAGCAGATGAACAGCCGTATACATTTTTATATGTAGGCAAATGGACTGCTGTGCTGGATAAAAAGATTGCCTTAAAAGAGGTGCTTTCTTCCGGAAAAGAGATGATAAAGAAGATAACACCCACCAAGACCGGCAACTACAGTTTTCATTTTAATAAATGGATCAAACTGGCACAAAACCCGGTCTTTGATACGGAGTAAATAATGGATGATTGTTGTCATTCCCGCGGTCTTTTAGGCGGGAATCCAGAGATACGATAAAGAGTTTAATCCTATCGAAGTCCGACTTCGATAGATTTAGAGTTTTTGAAGTTTTTTGTCATTCCGGCTTGTCCGGAATCAGTCTTTAAAAAAGATTCCGGACAAGCCGGAATGACAGATTTTTAGTAGCACATTATTTATAACGGAGCAATTAAATGTTTTCCTTTACCATAAGAAGCTTTTTTCAGAAACTGGTTACGTTACTCTTCATCTCGATCATATCTTTTCTCGTTGTCTATCTCGCCCCGGGAGAACCAAGCCAGATCGATCCGCTGAACCCGAAGTTCACTCCAGATGACCTTGTTAAATTCAGACAGGAATTTAATCTCGACAAACCTTTGCAGGTCCAGTATTATCTTTTTTACAAAAACCTGTTCACAGGGGAGCTGAAATCATGGAAAGACAACCAGCCGGTACTTGGCAAGATCCATGAACGGTTTCTGAACAGCCTGTGGCTTTTTATTGTAGGCACGATCATAACCTGGTGCCTGTCCTTTCCTGTGGGCATTGGCGCTGCCATAAAGCGCGGATCAGCCTTTGACAGGACAACAACATTCTTTGCCTATGTGCTCATCTCCATTCCGAGTTTCTTCTTCGCCTACATTATAATTATTTTCGTTGTACAGACATTTAATGTCCCTGTCATAGGTATGCATACGTTTGGCATGGCCCAGGCAGGCGAATTTTACAGAATAATGGACAGGATATGGCATCTTGTCATTCCCTCCATATTAGGCGCGCTGGGAGGTATCGCATTACTGTCACGGTATGTCAGGGCCCAGATGCTTGAAGTAATCCATCAGGACTATATAAGAACGGCCCGGGCAAAAGGGCTCTCAAATGACAGGGTCTATTACAGGCACGGCCTCAGAAATGCCCTGCTTCCATTCGTGACCATGTTCGGACTGATACTCCCGGGACTGATCGGCGGCTCGGTAATCATCGAATCCATCTTTGCCTGGCCCGGAATGGGAAGAATGGGATATGAAGCGATCATAGCCCGTGATTA
>CALZJD010000004.1 GCA_945787795.1 Thermodesulfovibrionia bacterium
TGCCGGTCAACCAAAGTGGGATTGCCCGGTCACGATAAATGGGATTTGCTGGTCACTTAGAATGAGACTAAGCGGTCACTTGCGGTGGGATTATGCAATGTTAGTGATAAACTGAAAACCTCATACATTTTCTTGATTTGTTGATATCATTAAAAAAGCTACTGTAGGTTTTGTTGTTCATTTTTAATTACTTCTACAATAATGTAAAATATGTTGAATGCTTCATAATCGAATACTAATATCAATTCAATTTAACGTGCATGATGGGTTAACTCATTAATTATGAATAAAAAATACCACATATGGACATCGGGTTGCCAAATGAATGTCCATGACTCTGAAAAAATGGCAGGGATTTTATCAGAAACAGGCTACATGCGAACTGATGTCACAAATGATGCAGATGTAATTGTTTTAAACACCTGCAGTATCAGGGATAAGGCAGAGCAGAAGTTTTACAGCGAGCTGGGCAGACTGAATAAAATAAAGAAGAATAGGCCAAATCTTAAGATAGCAGTGGCCGGGTGCATTGCTCAGCAAAAGGGAGAAATTCTTTTTAATAAATTCCCGTATGTTGATTATGTGCTCGGGCCAAATAATATTGACAGCCTTCAGGAATGGATAAGTTCCAGAGCACAGAATAAAGAACACAGATCACAGACAACAGCATTGCAGATCAATCCTGAATACCATACAAAAACTCTTCCTGTGAGGAGGGAAGGGCGGGTGAGGGCGTGGGTTTCTATCATGTACGGATGTGATAATTATTGTGCTTATTGCGTTGTACCCTATACGCGTGGCAGAGAGAGAAGCAGGTCAAGCCATGATATAAAGACTGAACTCATAAAACTGGCAAAAGATGGATTTAAAGAAGTAACATTCCTGGGGCAGAACGTTAATTCTTACGGCAAAAATCTATTGGAAGATAGTAGTTTCTCTAGTTTACTTAAAGCATTACATGAAGTTGATGGCATTGATAGGATTCGTTTTGTTACGTCTCACCCCAAGGACCTGTCAGAGAAACTGATTAAAACAATGAAAGAGTTGCCTAAAGTCTGTAATCACATTCACTTGCCTTTACAGGCTGGTTCTGACAAGGTGCTATCCCTGATGAATCGCAAATATATATTTGGCGAATATATGGAAAAGGTAACAATGCTTAAGCAGGCCATTCCGGATATTGCTATTACATCTGACATAATAGTTGGTTTTCCCGGTGAGGATGATGCTGATTTCAATATGACAATAAATGCATTGGATGAAATTCAATATGATGGAATATTTGCATTTAAGTATTCAAAAAGGCCGGACACGAAGGCACTTGATCTGCCTGATCATATTAATGAAAGTACCAAGTCAGCAAGACTTAAAAAAGTTCTCAAACTACAGGAAGAAATCACATTTGGCAAAAATAAACGTCTTGAGGGAAAAGTGCTCAAAGTGCTAGTTGAAGGGCCCAGTAATTCAGATAAAAGCAGACTGACCGGGAGAACAGGGAACAACAAAATAGTTAATTTTTATGGAGATGAAAAGGATATCGGTCAGTTTGTTAACATCAATATATTACAAGCCAGGCAGCACTCGTTGTTTGGAGAAAAAGTATAACTTTAAAACAACCCCTCTGTATCCCTGCCTGCCGGTAGGCTGGTCCCCTTAGTAAGGGGCAAATTTAATCCCCTATTTACCAAGGAGGGGCAAGGGGAGGGTATTTTATTTTGAAAATAGCTATAAAGACACTTGGTTGTAAAGTTAATCAATCGGAAAGCGCCTCAATTGAGGGCAATCTTCTTAAGAATGAATATGAAATTGTTCAGTCTGTTGATAATGCTGATATCTGTATTATCAACACCTGCACCGTCACAGCAAAAAGTGATTATCAATCAAGGCAGCTCATAAGAAAATCAGCAAGATCCGGTGCAAAAGTTATTGTTACAGGTTGCTATGCACAGTTAAAACCTGATGATCTTGTACATATAAACGGTGTCTCTAAGGTAATTGGTAATTCAGAAAAAAATGAAATCACAAACATCATTGCTAATATAAATGGCAATGGGGAAAACATCCCTCTAAATGTAACAGGGCCTGATTCACCTCTATTTAAACAAACATATCATTCAACCCGCTCAAGGGCCTTTCTAAAAATCCAGGACGGATGTGATAAGTCATGCTCTTATTGTTCAGTTAAACTTGCCAGAGGGAAAAGCAGAAGTCTAAGCGTTGAGGACGTCTTATCCAGTGCCGTAGATATGGAAAAGTCCGGCTACAGGGAGATTGTATTGACAGGGGTACATATTGGCAGTTATGGGCATGATTTACGCCCTTTATGTTCTCTCCCTGAAATAGTTGAAAAACTGTCCAAGTTATGTCCGGGAACCCGTTTCCGGTTAAGTTCTATGGAACCTGGGGAAATAAATGATGACTTACTGTTAATACTTAAAAGGAAAAATATTTGCTCTCATCTTCATATACCGCTGCAGAGTGGCTCGGATAAAATACTAAAATCAATGAACAGGAGATACAACACCACAAAATACAAACAAGTTATCAACAGGATAATAACAGAATATCCTGATATTGCGATTGGTACAGATGTAATTGCTGGATTTCCCGGAGAAACTGATGAAGATTTTAACAATACGATGAAATTTGTCGAGTTAATTCCTTTTAGTTACTTACATGTCTTTCCTTATTCCAGGAGACCTGATACCCCAGCTTTATTTATGGATGGACAGGTGGAGAAAACCGTAAAAAAGGCTCGCGTAAAAAAGCTAATAGAATCAAGTGTGAACAAGAAATATCATTATCTTAAAAAGCACGTTGGCACTACACTTAATGTAATAATTGAGAAAAAGTCCGCAATGCATGGATATTACAATGCAATATCAGACAATTATTTGAAGCTTATGGTGAGGGGAGATGGATTTAGATTCGGTGACAGGCTGGATGTGGACGTCATATCTTTGACTGATTCTAAACTGATCGCACAAGCTCTCGATTAATATAAAAACTAGTTAACTTATTGAATTATCACCGTTTTTAAACTGCCTAAATATTATGCAATCCTTGTAATTCCAATATTAAAAGCCCCTCGGAGAGGGAGTATCAATGTGTTTACACATATTCTTAACAAAACTTTGACGCATCATATGTCCGATAAGATATATTATGTTAAATTAGATCTAATGAATGACAATATCTCTTGTCGGGTCCTTAGTTCTCCCAGGAACCATTTCCTGCAGATCTCCTCTTTTATTTGACCCACGCGGTCTCCTTTAGTTATCTTCGTCTCCCTCTGGATGTCATAACCGCTAACTCTATTATTAATTATAAATCTTTTAAGATCCTGTGCCCTTTTTACATATTTCTGACTACTGTCCTTCTTAATCATTGATATAATCAAAGCGACTTCCTCAGAGCATATTCCTGCATTCTTAAGGATTTTATACAATTTAAGCTGCGTTAGTCTGCCTTTTGCTAATCTGAGAGCTGAATGAATCAATTTAAGCCGCTTAACTATGTCATTGCTAAACTTGAGTCCTTTTACAGGGAGTTCTTCGCTTTTATCATCATATGTTAATATTGCCATTTTCATAAGAGAATAACGGTGCATACCCTGGCTTATTTCAATCTTTAATTTCCTATTTAAATTTAGTGCGTTATATATATCCGGGTGCTTTAATCTGACTTTTTCTAAAAATTTATCTAATTTATTAATACTATCTATATTACTTATTAATATTAATTGGTTAAGACTTATTACCTCATTTATAACTTTATGCTTTAGTGATAATTTCAAATATCTGGCAGCATTATTACTATTCAGTAACTTAATAATCTCAGTAGTTTTTCTCTCTTCAGCTACTCCGGATAATGCTTTGCGATATTCCTGACATTGTAAAAGCGTATCTCTGTGTATGCTGAAATCAAGCTCTGCTGCGATTCTGAAAGCCCTGAGACTTCTTAACGGATCATCCTCAATACTCTTCTTATGTATAACTCTTAGTAATTTACATTTAATATCAGTAACTCCATTAAGAGGATCTATGAAATTACTTTCAGGAGACCATGCTATCGCATTAATAGTAAAGTCTCTTTTTTGAAGATTAGACTCAATATTTCGGCCCGATGGAGTAATATCAATAAATTGTTTCTTATTTGTTATGACCCTGCGGATATTGTATCTTGAAATATGTATTACTTTACCGTCAAACGCCCTGGCCAGGCCTCTGGCCAGATTATCAATACCGCCTTCAACCGCAAAATCCCTGTCTGTTGATTTCCGCTTGATTATGAGATCACGAACATAACCGCCGACAAGGAAGACATTTTGCTTTGCATGTTCAAAGACCCACCTGTTTACAGGATCAGAAAGTATTTTATTTTTTAATTTCATAGCTATAAGCATTTTATACTACTGTGTATTGCAAAACAATATTACGCTATGAAATTCAATATGGGATGATGTAAGAAAGACCGGACGACGTGACAGTGATCTCAGTTATTTGAATATTCCAGAATGAAGACACAGTCAGAGTGATAATCGCAGCATCTGAACTCCATTGCCTCTTCAACATAGGCTGGCTCAAGCGGGAAATTGTGTAAATAAATATCACCGTTATCCATATTTTCCTGTATGATAACTTTATATTCCATCTCCTCTTTATATCGTCACATGAGCATAAAAACTTTAGTTTTTGGGGTGGGGCCTGTTTTAATAAGGCTTGTGATGGAATGGTGTGGAAGGCTATGTCTTATGTCATTCCCGCAGTTTTTAAGCGGGTATCCCCCGTTATGCGAGTCATCTGGATTCCAGCTCAACGGACCGCGGGAATGACATAAAAGTCTTTACTATTTCTGTTAACGCCTGTAGTGATCAGCGGAGTGAATGAGCGTTAACTTCTCAATTCAGCTCCAAGATTATCTTCCAGCTTTTTCACTATCCTGGAATAAAGTTCATCAACTTCATTATCTGTAAGGGTCTTTTCGGCTGATCGGAAACGGATTGAAAAGGCGAGACTCTTTTTGTCTGATGATATGGATTTGCCTTTGTAAATATCAAACAGTTTAATCCCTTCAATTATATCGGTATCAATATTCAGAATTTCATTTTCTACAGAGGACACCTGCACGTCATCACTTAACAGCATGGACACATCTCTCTCTACATAGGGATATTTTGGTAGTGATGTAAAGGTAGTTTTTGCCGGAATCTTCGTGAGCAATTTACTGATGTCATGAATCTCGGCGATGGAAATGTCCCCGGAAACATCAAATGCTTCAGCAACTCCGGGATGTAATATGCCAATGGTCCCTATTTGAAAATTATCGATCAATATTGCGCATGTCTTACCCGGATGAAGATAAGGCTGCGGTGCCGTATCATACTTTATAAAATTCAGATTCTTAATTCTCAGATCAGACAGCACATTTTCAACAGCACCCTTAAGATCATAGTAACCGTCATGCTCACTTCCCCATAATGTCTGTAATGTATCCTTATGATACACTGCAGCAGCCTGAAGGATTTCATCAGGCAGTTTTTCATTAGATGGGAGAAAAACTCTTGATGTTTCAAAGAAGCGCAGTTCCTTTTCACCACGATTCAGGTTCAGGTTCAGATTGGCCAGAAGAGCGGGAACAAGGGTCGTCCTCATGGCAGACTCTTCCTGCCTGAGAGGGTTATTAACGTACAGCAGTGTTCTCCTTCTGTCATCTGCATGCAGTGCCAGTTTATCCATTACCTCAGGATTAATGAAACTGTAATTAATAACCTCTGAATAGCCGGATTTGGCAAAAGATACTTTCAGGGACTTTACGAGACGCTGCGTTTTATGTTCGGGTGAAGGGCTCATCTGCATAACCGGAAAGGTAGAAGGAATATTGTCATATCCATATAGCCTGGCTACTTCCTCTACTATATCTTCTCCCCTTTCTAAATCATCCCTGAAACTTGGAGGGATAACTATTGCTGAGTCCCCTTCCCTGCTGACATTACATCCAAGGCTGTGCAATGTCTGTTGAATATAAGATGGTTCCAGATCAACACCAATCAATGAATTAATTCTGTCAAATGTAACGGCTATTGATCTGGGCTGATACTTATTCGGATATATATCAGTAATCCCCGATATGTTACCCCCTGAAAGTTCAGCTATCATAAGGGCTGCCCTGTCCAGAGCCAGTTTGACAGTCTCAAGGTCCACCCCTCTTTCAAACCTGTATGAAGACTCTGTAGAAAGACCTAAAGATTTGGAAGTCCTTCTTACTGATGCTGGTTTAAAATAAGCACTCTCAAGTAAAATATTTCTGGTTGACTCAGTAACCTCTGAATGCTGCCCTCCCATTACGCCGGCCACTGCAACAGGTTTTTGATCGTCCCATATCATCAGCATCTCTTTCGCGAGAGATCGTTCCTCATCATCCAGTGTGGTAAATTTCTCAATATTTCCTGCCTGCTTTACCACGATCTTTTTTCCTGCAAGCTGATCAAGGTCAAATGCATGCAATGGCTGTCCAAGCTCAAGAAGCACGTAGTTAGTAACATCTACGATATTGGAAGTCGGTCTTATACCGCACGCCTCCAACCGCTTTTCCAACCAGTCAGGAGATGGCCCGGGCTTTAATCCGCTCACAATCCTTGAAGAGTAGCGGTAGCATAATTCAGGAGAGTCAATAGTAATATTCGGACCGGCTCCCTCTTCATTATTAATGTCTGCTTTTATATCCTTAAGTGGAAGCTCCAGGATGGTTGATATTTCACGTGCAATACCCCTGATGCTCAGACAGTCCGGTCTGTTAGGGGTAATTCCTATATCAAACACGGTGTCCCCTTCAATCAATTCTATTTCCTCAACTTCAGAGCCTGCCATGGTAATCGCATGGGCCAGATCTTCAGGAGACTGATCAAAATCAACAAACTCTTTAAGCCAGTTATAAGAAACCTTCAATTTCTTGATTACTCCGATATCAAAAAAGATTACGCCGATTTCATTAAAAACGATTACACAGATTTTAAAACTGTAGTATCTGTGTAATCTGTGTTATTAATCTGTGAAATCAGCAATTCTAGAATTGCTCCAAAAATCTTTTGTCGTTTTCAGGGAATAAGCGAACATCATCAATGCTGTATTTGAGCATTGCTATCCTTTCTATTCCCATGCCAAAGGCAAACCCTGTATATATTTCAGGGTCGTATCCTGCTTTCTCATATACCTGTGGATTAATCATGCCTGCGCCAAGGATTTCTATCCATCCTGTACCACTGCAGACATTACATCCTTTTCCACCACACATAACGCAGGATATATCAATTTCAGCGCTTGGCTCGGTAAAGGGGAAAAAGCTCGGCCTGAGTCTTACTTTTGTATCAGCACCAAATACCCTGTGAATGAAAAGTTCAAGTACTCCTTTAAGGTCGCTCATGCGTATATGTTTATCAACCATAAACCCCTCAAGCTGATGAAACATTGGAATATGGCTTACATCAGCATCACATCTGTAAACCTTTCCAGGGGCTATTACCCGTAAGGGTGGATCGTTCTTTTCCATAATCCGGACCTGGACAGAAGACGTATGGGTCCTGAGAACAACATCATGGCTGATATAAAAAGTGTCCTGCATGTCCCGTGCAGGGTGGTCCTCAGGCATATTCAATGCTTCAAAATTATAAAAATCATGCTCAACTTCAGGCCCCTCTTCCACGGTGAAACCCAGAGATGTAAATATGGCAATTATTTCATCAAGTACCTGTGTGACCGGATGGAGCCGCCCGAAGGGCATATAACACCCGGGCACTGTTACATCTATCTGTTCTGTTTTAAGCTTATCAATGAGATCAGAAGTTTTAAGAGTCTCTTCACGCTGATGTAGCAAATGTTCGAGGGACGTTTTAATCTCATTAAGGGTACTGCCGAAGGCAGGTCTGTCCTGCTTTGGAATGGAACCAAGGGACTTCAACTTTTCAGTTAAAATCCCTTTTTTACCTAAATACTTTACTTTAAGATCATGAACTTCTCTGAGAGTGCTGGTTTTACTGATTTCCTCCCGGGCATTATCCCCTATGGAGTGAATATCATTCTGCATTCCCTTTTTTAACCATATCTACAAGATTAGTGAATGCTTTGGGATCATTGTATGCCAAATCTGCCAGGGCCTTTCTATTAAGCTGCACATTCATTCCTTTCAGTTTATTCATAAACTGGCTGTATGACATTCCCAGCGCCCTTACTGCTGCATTGATCCTGATTATCCAGAGTGACCTGAACTCTCTCTTTTTTACTCTTCTGTCCCTAAAAGCATTCAGCAACGCCCTGTCCACAGCCTGGGCAGCTACCTTATAAAGACGGCTTCGTCCACCATAAAAGCCCTTTGCCATTTTAAGGACTTTTTTTCTTCTCCTGCGGGTCTTATACCCGCCTCTTGCTCTTGGCATTTATATGTACCTCCTGAAAATTATTATCTTTGAAACAGGCGCTCATTAAAAAGTAACCGCAATATGTTACTTGTCCTGCCTGATGCTTCATTTATAATTTTTAAAACTGCCATTCTCAATTCCATGTGTTTAGAAAATAAATTGGATCTAATTAGGAAGCATTTTTCTGACGGCATCTACATTAGTTTTATCAACCAGTCCGCATTTTCTTAACTGCTTGGTCCTTTTGGATGACTTATGTGTGAGAAGATGGCCCATATAAGCCTTGCTCCTCTTATACTTTCCCGAGGCTGTCTTCTTGAATCTCTTGGCAGCACCTCTATGAGTTTTCAACTTCGGCATTACGCTCTCCTTTTCCAGTAAATAAAGTAATCTTAAATTATATGGATTTATTCAGAAAATAACAAGTGTTAGGTGTAAAAAAGGTTCCAGGGGGTTGAGGGGTCGAGCCTGCCTGTCGGCAGACAGGGTATCAAGGGAACAGATAAAGATCAGAGTATTTCTTACACAGCCACATTAAGAATTCTTCTTCTTCTCTTGAACCCCTGCCTACCGGCAGGCAGGTTTGGTCCCGAGAGACCTGGATCCCTTCTTTGTATTTGTGCCTACTGAAATTACTGATTACCTGAAAGCAGATTTACATCGAGGCAGCAGAACAGGCGTGTCTGGTTACTTCGGGGCCAGGATCATTATCATTCGGTTGCCTTCCATTTTGACCTGCTGCTCTACATTGGCAACCTCGGAAAATTCATCTGTGATACGGTCAAATACTTTTTTCCCCAATTGCTTATGAACAATTTCCCGTCCGCGGAACTGCATGGACACTTTCACCTTATCTCCATGCTCAATAAATTTCCGGGTATTTTTCATCTTGAATGCATAGTCATGCTCGCTTATTCGGGGCCTCACCTTTATCTCTTTGACCGTATATGTCTTATGTTTTGTTCCGTGCTTCTTGGCCTGCTGGTAGCGATACTTTCCGTAATCCAAAATTTTACAAACAGGCGGTTTGGCTTCAGGAGCTACTTCAACAAGATCAAGATCACTCTCTGCCGCGGCCTTACGGGCACTGTGTATATCCATAACACCAAGCTGCTCACCTTCACTATCAATCACTCGTACTTCTTTTGCCCTGATCCACTTATTTACTCTTAATCCCTTACTTATAACTACCTCCTGTTTGAAATTTCATTCTGAAGAAATGATAGAAGACCATCAATTGTCATTTCCCCTGTGTTTTCACCATCTCTTTTTCTTATATTAACGGTATTACCGGAAATTTCTTTATCCCCTATTATACACATATAGGGAGTTTTTGAAACTGTCGCACGCCTTATTTTATAACCGATTTTTTCATTATCTTCATCTATTTCCACCCTGATACCTTCTTTAAGAAGTGTGTCCTTCAGGTTTCTGCAGTATTCCGCATGTCTCTCTGCAATAGGAAGAATGGAAATCTGTACAGGAGCAAGCCAAAGCGGAAATGCACCGGCATAATGCTCAATCAGAACACCGAAGAACCTTTCCAGAGATCCCATCAGTGCCCTGTGTATCATGATGGGCCTGTGCTCTCTGCTGTCCGCTCCCCGGTAATTAATATCCAGCCTCTCCGGAATATTGAAATCCACCTGGATAGTGCTGCATTGCCATTGTCTGCCAAGTGAGTCCCGCACTTTAATATCAATTTTGGGTCCGTAAAAAACACCTTCGCCCGGGTCCTCCTCATATGTAAGCCCTTTTACCTTTAATGCCTTGTCCAGCGCATCCGTGGCTTTTGTCCATCCATCATCAGTCCCTACAAATTTTTCAGGTCTTGTTGACAGGTATATATCATAATTTTCAAAACCAAACGTTTGAAGAATGAAAAGCGTAAAATCAAGGACCCGTAGTACCTCATCATTGATCTGGTCTTCGCTGCAAAAAATATGGGCATCATCCTGGGTAAACCCCCTGACCCTGAGAAGTCCGTGCAACACTCCCGAACGTTCATATCGGTACACAGTACCTAGTTCAGCATATCTTAAGGGAAGGTCCCTGTAACTTCTCAGATGGCTTTTGAAGATTGAAACATGGAAAGGGCAGTTCATGGGTTTAATCTCATAATCCTGGCCTTCAACCTCCATAGGTGAATACATGTTCTCTTTATAGAAATCAAGGTGCCCTGTCTTTTTCCAGAGATCAAGTTTTGCCATATGAGGGGTATACAGTATCTGGTATCCGGCTTTGTGATGCTCATCGAGCCAGAAATTTTCAATTTCTCTTCTGATGGGTGGTGGTATTGGTTGCCTCAGCTCGTGAGCTGATCCTTTCTCTTCTTTTAGGCTGAAGAGATCAAGCTCTTTTCCCAGGCGGCGATGGTCCCTCTTCTTAACTTCTTCCAGAAAATCCAGATGTTTTTTCAGTTCATCTTTTGTCGGAAATGCCGTACCATATATACGCTGAAGCATTTTGTTTTTTTCATTACCGCGCCAGTAGGCGCCTGCTACTGACAATAATTTGAAGGCCTTTACATTGTTTGTCTTTTCTAAATGAGGTCCTCTGCAGAGATCGACAAAATCACCCTCCCAGTAAACTGTTACTGTATCATTTTCCAACTCGCTGATAAGCTCAACCTTATAGGTCTCTCCCCTACCCTCGAAAAGTTTTATCGCTTCTGCTTTTGAAAGTTCCCTGCGCTCAAATAGTTTCTTTGACTTGATGATCTCTTTCATCTTCTTTTCGATTCTGGGCAGGTCATCCTGTGTAATGGACGTATCACAATCAAAATCATAATAAAAACCATCCGCAATGGAAGGTCCAATCGCAAGTTTTACTTCGGGGAATAATTCTTTAACGGCATGGGCCATTATATGTGAGGTACTGTGACGGTAAGTCTCAAGGTACTCTTTATTGCTGTCTGACGTCTCTAAAATACTGAATCCTCCAATTTATATAATAACGTTACAGTTTACCAGATAATACTCTTTTTTTGTCAATAGTTACATTCAGATTTGCATGTATTGATTAATCTAAATAAATTACAACTACAATATAACAAAAAAAGAGCTGGCCCTGTCACGGAAGTTACGCATGTTTAAGCCCCTGCTAATTAAGGCTTTATAACGGGTGTGAAATCGATCTTCCTTGATACCGCTAGCTCTTTAGGGAATGAAGATTGCCTCTATATCTTCATTACAGAAAGTAATTCCAAACTTATTGACGACAACCATCATGCTATCTTGAACCATCTCATATATAAGGTTAAATGGGAGTGCCTTTAACCGCAATTCACGGTTCCGTCAGATTCTCTGTAAGCAGATATACTTCGGGTGAAGACATTGACTTTGTCCTTGAGAAAATGCCGCCGATCATAAATGAGTTAAGGTAACTAAGTCCCTATAGAAGAGAAGTTAAAGAGACGAACCCACAAATGTCTATTATATGAAAGGACAATAATAACTTGAATCAGCTTAGCTTTGATTCAAAAAGATATACTTTTAAATCATTATGATATTTCCTGAAGTATGAAAGGTTGCAGGTATCGGCAAGTTTTTTTGCAATCAAACCCTGATCATCAATGCTGTGTGAAATTACCAGCCAAACCCTTTTATACCCTTTAATTGTAGGAAGCAAATCCTTTATGCTTTCCTCATTTATGACAAACTGCTTTTGCTCAGGAAACCTCTTTTTTACCAGATCCGCTCTATTAGAATAATAATTAAAGGTTAAGCCCTGGATGCCGCTATTAAAGAGCAGGATGTCTCCATCTTCTGCATTACTCTCTATATAATGTGTCACTTCCCTCCATGGTTCCTTCTGGTAATTGGTGTTATAACGCCAAATAGAAAGGAAAGAAAAAGCTATGATTATAATAATAATACTTAGTTTGAAAAACTTTTGATTTATGTTGTTGATGCCTCTAGCAACAAGTATATAAAAAGCTAATGAAGCTACAATAGTATATCTGATTTTGTATATTGGAGATGTTATCTGTGATATTATGAAAGGTAACAGAATAGGAGTCAGTAGCCAAATACTTACTATAATAATCCTGTCAGTTGTTAGTAAACTAATTCTCCACCTAAAGTTGTTAAAAAAGTGAAACATGTTATTTTGAGTGACATTAGGCTCGGTTATAACGTGTTTCTTAATTGTCAGAGGGGATATCATAGCTAATAAGATGAGCAATAAATAAACTCTGGTAGACCCGGAATATTTAATAAAGGCATAATAAAGCTTATTTATTGAAGGTTTTAGTATGTAATACCCTTCTTGAACTTTTGATATCTCATCAATAAAAATAATCATTCTTGGGAAAAACAGGATGAACAATGCCATCTGCAGTAATATCCAGCTTTTCAACTTCAAAGTAGATGACTGTTTTGATACAAGCTGGAAGGTAAAGAAACATATATGCTGCGCGATTATTATAAACAAGCCATATACGTGAGAGTACATCAGTAATGAGCTGGAAAGAATATAACCAATTGCTACCTTCTGATTGCTTTTCCTTAGAAGCTTTATAAAGTAATACATGGAAATAAGTGTTAAGAGAACTGTTAGAGAGTAGGTCCGGGCCTCTTGAGAGTATTCAATGTGGAATTTAGATAATCCTAATAATAGAGCACTGAAGATACCTGCCTCTTTATTGAAAAGTTGTCCGGCAACCTTATATATCATGAAAACTGATATGACACCGCAAAGTAGCGAGGGAAACCGAATAGACACTTCAGAGAATCCGAATATCGTTACCCACCAATGCAAAATTATATAATACAAAGGAGGGTTCTCTTCAGGATAAAGAAATAATTCAGCCGTACTTAATTTTGCGAACCATATAGAAAATCCTTCATCAAGCCATATGCTTTGATATCCTAAATGGTAGAATCTCAGAAAAAAACTTATTAACACGATTGCTGCAAGTAAAATCACATGATATCTGTTCTCATCACGTTTATATGTTCTTACATCAATCATTGTTTTCAGCACTCTTTTTCATGTTACTTTAACGCCAGGACGATGTCTAACAATAATTGCAATCACAAAATATGCTGTTTTAATCAATATAATCTATACGGAGAATAAATTCACAATTTATAACATTAAAACAGTCTGACTGTTCGCGTCCTTTCGTCTTGCTGAATGGCTTCACAGTGAGCGCTCATGGAAACAGGATGAAAGCGTTCTGATATCATTCTTAAAACATTATTAAAAAATGCAAGTTTTTTTGATTTACTAATGTTCATTCCAGGAAAAAAAGATAACTCCGGTACTTGTTGCTCATCCAGAAGATCCGTCGGGTGCAAAAGAAAACTCAGTCCCGTATCAAGCCTTCTGCATAAGGCAAGCGCGAACCTGAGATAAGCATACATCACTTTCTCATATTTACTGAGGTAGAGGAGGTATGTGAAATGTAAGGGGACTTTGACAATAGGGAAAGTAGTGATGGGGATCTCGTACAGCAATCTTCCCGTATTCATTTCCCAGCAATATGGTTTTGCACTGCGGAAGCCTTCAAAGAAAGAACCATATAATCTTTTCAGTTTCTTTTTTTCTTCCGGGTTCAGATTGGCAGTGGAAAAAAAATAAAACCTTGCAAGGGGAGCGATAAACGTAGGAAAAACAGAAGCATCATATATGTAACCGCACTCACTGAGTACGTCCAGAAGATTCTGACTCCAACTAAAACCAGGACTTCTAAAACCAACAGGTTTATGATTTGTAGCCAAGTGTATGTGATTTTCTGTATCAAGGATTTCTTTTTTAATTTTCTCTCGTGAAGAAGATTCAATGGAAGGGTCATGATAGTATGAGTGATTACCCACTTCATGACCATTGTCAGTCAGCATTTTGAGGTATGCATGGTTCGACTCAATTGAAGCGTCTTTACCCACGACAAAGAAAGTTATCTTAAGCTTATGGCTGTCAAGAACATCCAAGATATAGGGTATGAATATATCATAGTATGAAGGGTAAGATTCCCATGCTGGATCACCATGGGTTTTCAGGTATGACCATTTATTGTCCAGGTCAAGCGATATACTGGCAAGCGAGTTCACTATAGTGTTTTCAGTCAAGTTTTTGGTCTAACATCTTTGATAATAAATAATAAAATCAAGTCATTGAATGGAACTGTCAAGTCTCCTGAGATAGGTAACAGCATCTGTTGCTAATTTCACACTTGCATTGCATGAAGTTATAGATGGATAAATCTGAGCTGTCGTGGCCACTACCAGGTGAGAATCTCCCACCCTGAAATCAGGTTTAATGTTCGAGTATCCCAAAGGATAAATGGGTTCAATATAAGGAGACTTGAAGACCTCAACTTCCAAAATATCCTCTTTTTTTAATTGAATATTGCTATAAAGTTTAATGAGCTCGTCAGACCATCTTTGAATTAATGTTTCCTTGTCTTCGCTAAAAAGTTTTGAATCACGACCGCAGTATTTCATGACATACACCAAATGTCGACCGTCATACTGGGATGTTTTTACTAATTCTGTCATTTCCACTACCCCGTCAAATTCAGTGTCTGAATTCACTACAGGTGACCAGTATAAATTATCCAGAGGTCTTGATAGAAAAAATAAGGCATTGACTACCCCCTGGTACGGGATATCGGGAAACTGAAACAAATCATCTAATCTAGAGCCCTTTATAGTTTCTTTTAATAAAGGAATGGGAATAGTGGAAAGGACCCAGTCACAATCGATGGCTGTATTGTTGTCAAACATAACCCTCATATGACTGTTGAATTCAGTAATAGAGCGAACAGGAGACCTGGTTTTGACAGCACCACCACTGGATTTAATGTTTGACTCGATGGCATCGATTATGGTTTTTAACCCGCCGTCAATGTATCCTCTCTTGGCAACGTTGCTTTCACGGCCGAGTCGCTGCCAGATATATAGCGCCGGAAGGTTTCCGCCGTGAGTACCAAACTTTGAGCAGAAGAGGGGCTTTAAAATCTTACCCCAAACTTCAGGGGAATAGAGCCTGCTGAACCAGTCCTCGATTTTGATATTGTCAAGATCGAGTCCTTTTCCCAGACGTCGGATTAATAAGCTCATGATCCCAAAGCGAAGTCGCTGCATAAATGTTAATGGCTTAAATCTGAGGACATCTAATGGTGTGTTAAAGGGATATCTATTTCCGTCTACGATGAATCCCATATGAGTGGAATTCCAGTACATTTTGTCTGCCACTCCTACGTCACGAATAAGTTTAAGTAAATATTCGTCAGAGGGCATCTGGCAGTGATAAAAACGATCAACCCATTGATTGCCGGATTTAAAAAACGCTCCCACGCCACCCAGTTGCTTATCCGCTTCAACCAAGGTAACGTCATTGCCTGTCCGGGCAAGTTCAAAGGCAGCTGCCAGGCCGGTGATACCACCTCCAATAATAACAACTTCACTGAATGTATTACTCATAGTCTTCTCGGTGCGGGGGATAGAATGTCTCGAAGCGCGAGCTTAATATATTGAAGAATAGTTCTTTTAAGTTTTAATTTGCTCATGCCAAGTTTTCTGTCATATCGGAGATATAGCGGTACTTCATCGATTTCAGGTGACCAGTGACGAAGTTTCAGCAATAGCTCTACCATGCAGGCAAAACCTTGTTCTTCGACCAGTCTTTCGCCCCAGTGTAAAGATGCCTTTTTTAACAGTGATACATTATATGCCCGGTAACCACTGGTGAAATCATTGATCCCATTGAGCGGTAGAAGAGCTCTGAAAAGAAATTTCGCCCCTCGAGATAGAAATCTTCGAAACTGAGGGGCACTACTGTCGTCTCCTCCATCAACAAATCGGGAGGCTATAACGATGTCAACGCCTTTTTCGATTTTTGCTCTCATTAGATCAATGAGGGCCACATCATGGGTATCATCTGCATCCATGATTACCACTATATCATCCTCAGAGGCAAGTGTTAATGCTTCTTTTATTCCTGTCTGCACTGCCTGCCCAAGCCCCAGATTTCTTTCATGAGAAATAAGACGGAGATCAAGGCTTTGTACGCCTTTTTTAACAATAGAAGCAGTTTTGTCACTTGATCCATCATCTACGACAAGTACTTTCAAACTGATTGAGCACTCTTGTTGAATTGATGCTATTCTCTTTAAAAGATTATGGAGACATTCTTCCTCATTGTATGCCGGAAGAACGATATATGCACTTCCTACCGCCTGTTTATTTTGCTTATTATTATTCTTTACAGCTACTTCCTCTTTTTCAGCATAAACTATATTCGTCATTACGCAACCCCTTATATATAAGTAATAAAATCGTTGATCTACCTATTAATTCGGATGCTATTGAAATAAACTTTAATGACTTACATAACAGCGCTCTGAGTTCTTCCTGCGCCCATAAAAAAATGTTCTATATAAGAAACGATGCGCTTTGAAGAAATGCCGTCACCAAAAGGATTCTTGATATTACTCATTACTTCCCAAGCTTTCTGGTCAGTCAGCAGTCGACTTACTTCAGCGACTATTTTATCTTGATCCGTCCCAACGAGGATTGCCGTTCCGGCCTCCACTGCTTCCTGTCTCTCAGTTGTATCTCGCATGACAAGAACAGGCTTGCCCAGAGACGGCGCCTCTTCCTGAATACCGCCAGAGTCCGTTAAAATGACATGAGCAGCTGACATGAGACGGACAAAGGGGACATAACTAATTGGAGAAATGAGATGCACATTGGAAAGGTTGCCGACAATTGAATATACCGGTTCCTGAACATTAGGGTTTAAATGAACGGGATATATGAATTCAGTATCTTTGAATTTTTCCGCTAATAACCTGATTGCCCTGCAGATATTTGTAAACCCTTCACCGAAATTTTCACGCCGGTGGCCAGTGATTAAAACAATTTGCCGCCCACTGTTCATAATTTCCTCAAGCCCATTAAGAACAGGAGGGTTCTTTTTTACTTTTATTAACGTATACAGTAGTGCATCGAGAACAGTGTTGCCCGTGACAATTATTGAGGATTCACACACGCCTTCTCTCATCAGGGCCGCCTTAGACCGCTCCGTGGGTGCAAAATGATGATCAGCCAGGACGCCTGCAAGGCGCCTGTTCATCTCTTCGGGAAAAGGAGCAAACTTATTTGCTGTCCGCAGTCCTGCTTCAACATGGCCAACCTGAATATGTTTGTAGTACCCAGCCAGCCCGCCCATAAAAGCCGTTGTCGTATCACCCTGTACGAGAATTAAATCAGGTTTGTAATTTTCCAGCACTTCGTCAAGATTTGCAATAAGAGCCGCTGACAATTCAAACAGCGTCTGATCCTTTTTCATTAATTTAAGATCATAATCAGGATCTATATCAAAATGTTCAATAGCCTGATAAAGCATCTCCTTGTGCTGACCAGTCAGGCACACCCTCGTTTCGGCTACATCTTTTCGTTCCTGCAATGCATGAATAACAGGTGAAAGCTTTATTGCTTCCGGTCGGGTACCCATAACTATAAGAATTTTCTTTGCCATGACGGTGCTAATATAAATTGTTAAAAATGTTATATCACTGATAGTTAAATATATAATCGGCATTGCAGTGCGAGATCTAAAATGATGTACAACCAGTTATTGGTGTGCGGTAAAGAATGAAAAAAACAGGACAGATCTACCTTATTTAGGTGATATCTATCTGCTGTGATGAGCTGACTTTAGTTTGTCATCATCTTTTGATAAATCACCGAGGGAGAGATTTTCTTTTATTGCATACACCGATCCAACAACGACAGTAAATCCCATATACACGAGCCATGCAACAATTCCGTAACTCAAGGCTACAGCTTTTGGAATACCAAAGATTCCATGCAATGCAGCGACACAGCCCAAATGATAAGATCCGAGAAACCCGGGTGTAGGCGCTACAGTAATAAAAATGGCAACGGTTACGCATAGTATCACTAGTGAAGAAAGCAAAGGCAGACTGTCTTCTATACCAAAAGCCAGGTAGAGCGGATAATATGTCAAGACAAATGTCATCCAGATGAGAACAGAAAGAAAAATTGTGGCCAAGAAGCCCTTCTTGTCTCTGATTATTTTCAGTCCATCAGTAAAGGAGTTGATAATATCGAATATCATGTTCTTCCACTTCTGCGGCAGTGGTCTAATGAACAATTCTACCAATTTCATAGCCAAGTCATTTTTAAACTGCAGAAATGCCGAAAAAAGAAAAATGAAAACACATAACAGTAGACTCATCATGCCAAATATTTTCACTTTCTCCATCAGTTGATATTTCACATCCAAATCACCTGAAACAAAGGAATCGGGCATAAGGAGTAAAGACAATACGAGAAGCAGCAGTACCATGAATAAATCAAAGACTCTCTCTATAAAAAGAGTAGCAAATGAGGAACTGAAGCTTATGTTTTCCTTCTTGCTGAGAAGGTAAGCACGTATAAATTCACCTGCTCTGGCAGGAAGCATATTCCCCATATAACCCACAATCAGCGGAGAAACCAGGCTGAACGTCTTTACTTCCTTTATTGAGCGAATAATGTAACGCCATCGAATAGCCCTTAATAAATAACTTGCGATAACCAGAAGTAAAGCAGGTAAAAGATAAAAATAGTTCACAGCCTTAAAAGCATTTCCCAGTTGATTTAGCGATACTCCTCTAAAAGCATAAAATAATGATAGAACAATAAGAATCAGACCAATGAAGAGATGAAGATATTTTTTTTGCATAAGGTCCTTGATATATCAGTTTAAGTTATAAATACATTAAGGTAATTATAGCCTACATACCGGGTTTTTATTGCTCACATGCTATTACATGCCATAGATAGTTCACTTAACAAAAATTCTAATTGCCGGGAGAGTGATGGGTGAACAAAAATCAAAATAAAAAGAAGGGTTTCATGTCCCGAAAAACAGAGGTTAGCATTGACAAAGAGATAGACAATTGTTTTTTCCTTGCGCCTGCCCGCATGAAAAATGCTGTTGCTGCATTAGACAGTACAATGAGTGAAAAATCTCTACTTGACATCTAACTTCGCACTCAAGCAAAAAGGAGCTAATCAATGCCGACTAACTCCTTAATTTAAAATGGTAGGCACGGGCGGTTTCGAACCGCCGACCTCTTCCGTGTCAGGGAAGCGCTCTCCCCCTGAGCTACGCGCCTGATGAGTTTATTTCAATAAACAATTGAAAATGTTAAAAGATATTTATTTTCTTTGTCAAGTTTAAACGCATATATACATTGCTATCCTGATGATTCATAAAAAAAGTCCCTCAGCAAAGCAGAGGGACTTCAAGATCCATTTTTTGAATGTCAATTTAAACTTTCACTACATTAATCGCCTTGGGACCTTTAGGGCCTTGTTCAATTTCAAAAGTAACGGAATCACCTTCAGCAAGTGTCTTAAATCCGTTTCCCTCAATTGATGAGTAGTGAACAAAAACATCCACATTGTCTTCACTTGTAATAAAACCAAAACCCTTTGATTCATTAAACCATTTTATTTTTCCTTCAGCCAAAACTTCTTACCTCCTTGAAAATATTTAAGTCTAAAATTATAGGTGCTATATTTATAATAGACCATAAAGCTGAACATCTTTTTGGTCCCGGTTGCAAAAGGAATATCCCTGATATTTTTGATATAATGGCATTAAATAATTCAAATGTCAATAATTATTCTGCCCCATAATATTGCAATTATTTATATGGTTATAGTGATTAGCAAAAGCATTACGATGTGATCCTGAAGTGTATTTATATTACCTGATGATCAGTCCTGCATACCCTACAACATGATCAAAGTCACCACTTACTTCTCCGGACGTCATATATTTTATAAGTGTTGCATCATGGGCGCCAAGCAGGCATGATGCATACAGCATAGTGGTCACAGGGATAACACCGCACATGGTAATTGATTCTTCCCTGACCGTATTATAGAGACCTTCCGGGTCCAGGGCCAGAATTTTATCTAAAGCTTTTTTATCTAATGTCCTGGCTGCGGTATCACTGACATAATGACTCATGTCTGAACTGGCTACGATAGTCACAGCATAGCCGGTATTGCTGACTGCACCAGCGATGGCCCTGCCAAGCGCTGCGCACACCTGCAGGGAATCTGTCATCATCACTATGGGCACTATTTTTACGGATGATGAATAATGCAGCACAAATGGGAGCTGGACCTCGAGAGAATGTTCCATGGAATGAGCAAAACTGTCCTCAATGAGAACGTCTGTGCCTTTCATCAGATCAGAGGCAAGAGTCTCGTCGACTGCAATTTCACCTGTAGGTAACTGCCATTGGCCCGAAGGCATTATCGAGACAGGAGCTCCTGCTCCTGTATGGTTAGGACCAAGCAGTATAAACGTGTGGGGGATTTTAATCCGGGAATAAACAGAACCGGCAACCTCTCCTGAGTACATAAGTCCAGCATGGGGGGACACAATTCCTATTGCATGTTCCCTTGAGGTTACGGTCTCAATATACTGGTTGACCTGCTCTGCCAGTTGAGAAGATGAACCCTGATAAAACTGGCCGGCCACAGCAGGTTTGCGTTTCATTCTATTATCTCTTTGAAAACACAGTTCAAAAGTAGCTCAACAGTTGTTCAAATATGGTTCAAGAACACGATAAATACTTGCAATGTTGATCAATTGATGAGCAACCTTTAAGCAACATATCATAAATTAATTGCGCTTCATTGACTTGCCTGCAACCATTATAACCTGGTTTACCCTTTGACAATAGCAATTTATTAAATTATATCACCATGACAAATTTGTGCAAATTAATATTCGCTATACTGATGGTCTGCAAGGTCTTTAAACTTGGTATATTTTTCGATAAATGCCAGATCAATGACTTTGGTGGGGCCGTTTCTCTGTTTGGCAATGTCCAGTTCTGCAAGGCCTTTTTTCTGGGATTCATGTTTTTTGTAATACTCATCCCTGTAAAGAAATAGGATGATATCGGCATCCTGCTCAATTGCTCCTGATTCTCTAAGGTCAGCAATCATGGGATTCTTTTTTTCCCCTCTCATTTCACAGCTCCTGTTCAACTGACTGATTACAATGACAGGCACTGACAGGTCCTTTGCAAGGGCTTTTAAAGATCGGGATATTTCAGATATTACCTGTTCCCTGGCAATGGCGGCCCCTACCCCGCTCATCAACTGAAGATAATCAATTACGATTAGCTTAAGTCCATGTTCAGCTTTAAGCCTTCTGGCCTTGGCCCTGATGTCCAGAACATTATTAAACGAATCATCAATATAAATTGGAGCTTCAGAGAGTTTGCCCGCAGCATTAACAAGTTTTCTGTAATCTTCCTTGCTGTGATATCCTGAGCGGACAGCTTTGGAATCAACCTCAGCCTCAGAGCAGAGCATTCTTAATACGAGCTGCTCTTTGGTCATCTCAAGGCTGAATATGGCTATGGGGTTTTTTTCCACGCATGCAGCATAGGTCATGAGATTAAGACAAAAAGCTGTTTTTCCCATTCCCGGTCTTGCACCTACGACTATAAGATCACCGGGGTGAAAACCGGTTGTTGCTTCATCAAGATCATGAAAACCGGTAGGAAGACCGGTGATCATTTCTTTCTTGTCAAAGAGTTTGTCAACGAGTTCGATAGTATCCTTGACCACATTCTTTATATGTACATAAGACTGCTGGACCATTTTTTCTGATATGTTGAATATCCTGGTTTCAGCTGCATCAAGAAGCTCATGCACATCCTTTTCTGAATCATATCCCTGAGTCACGATATCTGTAGCAGTTGATATCAGGTTTCTCAGTATCGCTTTTTCCTTGACGATTTTTGAGTGGTATTTTGCGTTGGCTGCTGTTGGAACCAGGCTGGCAATGTTACTGAGGTAAGAGGCCCCTCCAACCGCCTCGAGCTGTTCCTTTTTGCTTAACTGCTCGGTAAGAGTTATGAGGTCTATAGGCTCGTTCTTTTCGTATAGCTCGAGCATGGCAAGAAACATCTTTTTGTGGGCTTCCTTATAGAAGTCATCGGAAGAGAGAGTTTCTATGACCGAGCTTATTGCGTCATTTTCCAGAAGCACGGCTCCAAGCACAGACTGTTCTGCCTCTATGTTCTGGGGAGGCAGGCGGTCTACCGTGGTCATCGATGGCTTTGATCCACCGGGAGATGCAGTCTTGTTGGGGACAGGCTCAAGCATCCGGGATTACTCCTGAATTTCTTCTGATCCGGCTTTTGTTACCTCCAGCTTTACTGTAGCTGTAACATCATGATGAATTTTGACAGACACCTCATAAGAGCCCAGTCGCTTGATCGGTTCCTCAAGAATAATTTTACGTTTGTCTACATCAATCCCCTGTTTTGCTATTTCTTCTGCTATATCTTTGGCAGTAACTGATCCAAACAGCTTGTCTTCTTCACCACTCTGTGCCTCAATGGAAATCGACAGCTTTGAGACTTCTTCTGCTGCATCTTCAGCTGATTTCCTTATTTTCTTTGCTTTGGCCAAAATAATATTTTTTTCATGTTCAAGCTGTTTTATATTTTTTGGATTTGCCTCTACTGCAAGATTCTGTGGGATGAGATAATTTCTTCCATATCCATTGGCAACATCTATAACAGTGCCCATGTTCCCAAGGTCCTTAACATCTTCTCTTAATATTACTTTCATTTACAAATCTCCTATTCTGAATATATTTAATTTTTGGAATGTATACCCGAACTAATCAGATATTGTAGCTTAACGGAGCATAAAATTCAAAGGTCAATTAGGTCGAAAGTACCTTGATTTAGTATAGTCGTATAATGGCTTCCTTTATCACAGTATTTTTCATTAAACCATAATGACTTCTCATATTTCCATGGATGATTAACTGCACTCCCCCCTTGAAAAGGGGGATATAGGGGGATTTTATGGATTATTTTATCAAACAATCTCCCCTGACCCCCCTTTGCCAAAGAGGGGAAATAAGGTTATCGATACCTTCAATCCTTAATTAAGCCTTTACTTATTCAGGGAAATATCTTTCCCGGATTCATAATGCCTTTTGGATCAAATACACTCTTAACTTCTTTCATCAACTTTATGCTGACTTCCGAAAGCTCCATGTCAATAAATTCCTTTTTGGTAAGGCCTATTCCGTGCTCTCCTGATATGGTTCCTTCAAGTTTCACTGTTGCTTCAAATATATCCCTTACAGCTCTTCCTGCCTTTGCATACTCTTCTTTATCATTTTTGTCAGTCATAATGTTAACGTGAATATTTCCGTCTCCGGCATGCCCGAAATTAGCTATTATCAAGTCGTATCTGTCTGATATTTTTTTCAACTCAGCAAACATTTCAGGTACCCTTCCCCTTGGCACAACAATGTCTTCATTGATTTTGGAAGGTTTTATATTGTAGAGGGCCTGGGATATGGACCGCCTTGCCTCCCAAATACGATTTCTGGAATATATATCTTCAGCCACACTGACCTTGCCGTTACTGGATGAACATATAGCAGCAATCTTTTCAGCGTCATTTGAAACCGATACATGTGATCCATCCACCTCGATGGTATGATCGAAGAAGAAGTTATACTGCTCACTGTCCGGGCAGCGTCATCAAGTTTTGAAAAAGTACAAAGTAGCGTTGTTACTTCTTCCGGCAAAGGTAATACTTTTAAAAAAATCTTTGTAATGACTCCAAGAGTGCCCTCTGATCCGACCATGAGCCGGGTCAAATCATATCCGACAACGTCCTTGAAATTCTTTCCACCCGTATTCAGGATCCTTCCGTGAGGAAGCACGGTTTCAAGCCCTAACACATAGTCCTTTGTAACCCCGTATTTAACTGCCCTTGGCCCCCCTGCATTTTCAGCAACATTGCCGCCTAACGTGCAGAACTTCATGCTTGCCGGATCAGGCGGGTAAAAAAGACCTTTTTCTTCAAGCTGCTCCTGAAGATGTGCATTTATGACCCCAGGCTCCACGCATGCGATCATGTTTTTTTCATCGATATCAATAATTCTGTTCATGCCCTCGAGCGAGAGAATAATGGAATTCTTAAGAGGCACTGATCCGCCGGTCATGCCCGTTCCCGCACCCCTGGGTACTATCGGATGATTTTTTTCAAAGGCATATGCAGCGACTTTCGAGACATCATTTGTATCTCCCGGTTTCACCACTGCAAGGGGAATTCCATCTCTCAAGGACGCATCAAACCCGTAACAGACAAGGTCTTCCCTGTCGGTCAATACCCTGCCGGGCAGAATGTTATCTATTTTTTTATTAAATAGTCCAAATGACATAACGCTTTAATTATACATCCTGCAATGAATTTATATAAGCGACTGGTTTAAAGGGATTATACCTGAAGACGATGCATATTTGATTTTATACGAAAAAAAAGTCACCGAATTTATATTTTATAAAAAAAGGGGAAAGATTATATATCAATTAATCATTTTAATAACATGAAATTTTGATAAAAAGCCAGCTTTATACTTTAAGTCTTGAATTAATTAACTCCATAATTTCCTGCATTTCATCATCGGAGAATTTAACAGCAATCTTTCTCCTCTTATCTTCTATCTTTTTACTGACCGTGTCAATGAGCTCTGGTATTTCATCTGTGGTCAGCTGTAATTTTCTGAGTGTCTTTTCCTCACCTGAATACTGGTATATATGTTCCAACAGATCTTCCAGCTCATCCAGTCCGATTTTTAATCTGAATGACTGTAGTGCGGGTGTTCCGATAGATATGCTTTGTTCTTTTTCTGAATAGGTGAATGCCCATGAGTCGATTTCCTTAATGAGTATTTCATCTCGATATATATTATTGTTCATGCGGGTCAGATTTTTCAGTACTTTCTCCTTGATTTTTTTATTGTCCAATCCTTCTGAAATTGAAGCTGCCGTTTCTGAAAATGAATCAGCAGAATGAAAGCCACAGACGCAGGTCTGGTTGTCTATATAATCACGGCTTCCACAGGAAGGACATGTTACTGTCATCATTACCTCCTGGTACCTTTATTTATAACAATAATATTGTTTTAACAGGATTATTACTGTGATTCGGATTACATGATAGTTACAAAAAAATGGGAACACGGCAGACGCAGGGGCGCAGCATGCTTCGCCCCTGCGTCTGCCGTGGATAAATCGTTTGCTATGAGCTTACGGCAGCATCAGCCAGGTGCATTGATACTGCTTTGGAAGAACCCGGCTCTTCCATGGTAATACCATAAATGTAGTCAGCCGCTTCCATGGTGCGCCTGTTGTGAGTGATCGTTATGAACTGTATGCTCTTGGCGAGTTCACGCAACAGGTTAATAAACCGGTCCGTGTTAGACTCGTCAAGAGGTGCATCAACCTCGTCGAGCAGACAGAGAGGTGTGGGTTTAATCATAAATCCGGCAAACAGCAGTGACAGTGCAGTCAGGGCCTTTTCCCCTCCTGAAAGGAGCATCATGTTCTGTAGCCTTTTGCCGGGCGGCTGGGCTACTATTTCTATTCCTGCCTCCAGTATGCTCCCTTCTGTAAGCTGAAGCTCTGCCTTGCCTTTTCCAAAGAGCATGGTAAATACATCCTTGAACTTTTCATTCAGCAGCTCAAAGGCCTCTTCAAGCCTGCTTTTTGTTGTTCTGTTAATTTTCTGTATGGTGCTTTCAAGGTCGGAAATTGATTCCATCAGGTCATCACGCTGCTTTGTCAGGAATTCGTATCTGGACTTCAGCTCTTCATATTCATCAAGCGTACCCATGCTTACAGGGCCAATGGATTTAAGTTTGTCCTTGAGCTGGGGCAGTTTCTCCTCATCCTCAGTTTCCACCTCAACAGGAATCTCTGCAGTCTCAAGCTCTATCTGATACATCTTGCTAATGTCCTCCACAAGATAGTTAAGCTTCATTGACTGCTCCATCTTTTTCATCTCAACCTGTGCCAGTTCACTTCTTACTGTTTCAAGGTCAGAAGCCAGTGCCTTTGCCTGTTTTTCGATCAGGGCAAGCTCGGCAGTCTTTGATTCAAGTATCTCGTTAACTTCCGTAGCCTCTGATCTCAGTTCGCCTGATTTCCGTATCTTTTCCTTTAAGGTATTCTCCTTTTCAACTACTTCATTCTCTTTGCCGCTGATCGATTTTTCAATTTCAAGACGTTCATTTTGCATCTGCTGCTTTTTCCTGTCAATCTCAGCAATTTCATCATTTAACCTGCTTATTTCCCTGGTTACAGAAGTCATCTTTTCGCTGGAAGCAGCAAGGTTAAGCTGTATTTCGGTCAGGCCTGCTCTCAACGTCTCAATTGATTCTCTTTTTTCAGAAATAATATTACGGGTAGTTCGTATCTGCTCTTCTATCTGCAGCTTTTCTTTTTCCAGGGACTGGCCGACTTTTTCTTTTTCCTTAAGGCCAGTTTCCAGTGTCTCCTTTTCCCTGTGATCATCAGACAGCTCATGAGAGATGTACTCATGTTTCTTTTTAAGCCGGGAATTTTCGTCTTCAAGATTTTCTGTTCTGACTTTAAGTTCGTGGCAATATTTTTCCTGGCCTGATATTTTTCCGTCCAAAGATATCATCTCGTTTTCTATGAGGAGAATTTCCTCTTTTAATGCAGCTATTGATTTTTCTTTTTCTCCGATAATGTCCTTCTTTGAAGTAATGTCCTTGTCCAGCTCCTTGATCATTCGCTTGATTTTCAATACGCCTTTATCACTTCCTCCAAAAACCATTCCGGACGGTTCAAGCACCTCTCCATCGATGGTCACAAAACAGGGCAATGTACGTTCTGACTGACTGTTGGATTTTTCCAGGAGCGATATGGCGGTATTAAGATTGTCCACCAGTATTACATCATTCAGTAATGCCGAGGCAATCTTTTCGTATGCTTCAGTCACTTTGGTAAACTTTGTGATTTCACCTATTACACCACTGCTGTTGAGTTCATGAGAAAGGGGACCCGGTGAAGTTGCGCTGCCAGAAGGGCTGATAGTAATAAAACCGCTTCTCTTGGTGTTCTGCTCCTTCATGAGCCCCAGGGCCCTTATGACTTCCTGGTGGTTTTCAACAACTGCTGCACTCAGTTTGTCACCCAGTACCGCTTCCAGTGCTGTTTCATATTCCTTTGGGGTCTCAAATATATCAGCCACTCTGCATAATGTCTGTATACTTTCATCAAGGGACTTCATCTGGTCCTTGTCCATCTCCTGCAAAGACTCCAGCCGTGAGTTCATGGCTGCCATTTCCTCCCTTGCCCGGTAAAGCGATTCTTCATCTGATGATAATTTTATTTTCTTTGTCTGAAGATCACCTGAAGATGTTTCCTTGCCCTTTTTTAGATCAGCAAGTTCTGCCTCTACCTTTGCATACTCATTCTTTGTTTGATCATAATTCATATTCACTGAAGATAAATTTTCATTCAGGGTGCTTATGTCGTGGGAGTTCTTTTCAGCCTTGCGGATGATGTTTTCGATACTGATAGACAGCTGTGACATCTCGTTTTTTATATTGCTGATTTCTTCCGCTTTCATGAAAAGATTTTTTCTCAACTCCTCTATCTCACCCTCAGAGGCTGTTATTTCATTTTCTGATGTCGTAAAAACAGCCTTTCTCTCATTGAGAATTTCCTGAAGATGGGAAAGTTCAAGCCCTATCTCTTTTTCCTCGGCACTGATCTTTTGCAGAGACAGATAATCAGTTTCCTTTTCCGTGTCAAGTTCCCTGTCCTGTTTTGACAATGTTTCATGACGATCTCTCAGGTTTTCACAATCGCTTTTCAGAAGGGCTATCTTGCCTTCATCTTCCATC
>CALZJD010000005.1 GCA_945787795.1 Thermodesulfovibrionia bacterium
GATATGGGGAAGGTTGTTTATGAACAAAAAGGATTCAATGACTAAAGTTAATTACCGTGTTTTATTTCATTGCTATATTTATAGTTACAATGTGTCATGAGCCTTGTTACTGTCTTTGTCTTCCGGCTTAATCCCAATGTTAGTAAAAACATGATGCTCCTTATCTTTCAATGCTCTCACGCGAATAATCAGGAATGTCACCACACCAAACAGGCACAAAGTGAAGAGGCAATACACAATGCTCGCAAAACTTCCGAAAAGGACATTTGATAAGGTGTGGAGGTTGTCTGAATAGCTTTTCTGTTTTATCCTGGCGAGAGCAGTAACAGCGTATATACGATCCAATGGATTCCACCGATTGGCCATTTTGACAAGGTCGTCCACTGCCGTATCATTTTTTAATTTTCCAAGGGTTGTAGCTGCTGCCCACCTGACGCTCATATCCGGATTAACAAGAGCTTGGATGAGTGGAACTATTGCTCGCTGATCCCTGCTGTTCGCAAGCTTTTTCTGGGCTTCCCGGGAACCCTGAAGGCTCTCGTGGACCAATTTTCCTAATGGTTCTTCGATTTTATCCAGGATAATAGCCACCTCATTACGGACAGTCTCATGTTTATCTCCTAAAGCCCTGATGAGATGCTCGATAACACGAGGGTTTTCTTTATACGCTGACCTCAGAGCCCAGGCTGCACCTATGCGTACGTTCGGCATATTGTCGTCGAGAGTTTTAATAAGTGGCTCAACAGCCCGCTTGTTCTTCATTCTCCCAAGAGCCAGAGCTGCTTCCTTGCGAATACTTGGATCATAATCATCAAGGGCTCCAACAAAGAGATCAAAGGCTCGATGGTCTTTTATTTTCCTCAGTCCTCTTAATGCCCTAGACCGTGCACCGCCACTGCTATTGTGAAATTTCTCAATGAAAAAATCAAAAAGGCTGTTTCCTCCTATCTCTACAAGAGCATCAGTTGATGCTTTACGAAGTTCCCAGCCAGCAGAGTCAAATGCATTCTTAAGAGGCTCAATAGCTCCAGGGTCTTTTAATTTTCCCAAAGCTCTTGCCGCAACCACACGCCTGGACAAGTCCCAATGTTGCAGGAACCTGATATGAGGAGATAATGCCCGGGGATCCTGCAGTTTTGCAAGCGCTTCTGTAGCTTCAAGGGAGCCTTCAAGGCTATCGTAAATAAGCTGCCCCAGTGGTTGGTTTAATTTCGTTAATGTAGTGGCAGCCAACGTCCGTACTTGATCGCTCATATGACCAGTTAAATTAATGAGTGGATCTACAGCTCGCGGATCAGCCAACTTATCCAGGGCTATTATTGCTTCCAGCATAACAGCTACATTTGGATGCTCAAGGGATTGGATGAGAGGATCAACGGCTTTTGGATCACCAATCATCCCGAGCAGTTTGGCTGCTGCCTGACGCCTTTCAGAATTCCCATAGCCAAGGATTTTAAAAAGCGTAGTGACTGCACGCGGGTCATTTCTCTCAGCAAGTTTTTCTGCGGCTTCCAGGGAGCCATTCAGGCTATCATGCATCAGTCTTCCCAGTGGTTCACCCAGTCTCTCTAATGCATTGGCTGCTAATTCACTGGCTTTTGCATCCGGTTCTCCCAAAACTTCTATAAGTCTCCCGGAATCCCCGCTTTCTTCCCACAATCGAATGTCTTCTAATTCAGTACCAAGGACATCTTTTCCAGGGCAGAATAGCAGGAGCATCATAGTCAGGAAAACGGTACCTGCCGAAAATGACAGATGATGAAGGCAACTCCCGGACATTGTCCGGACTGTATTGATAACCAATGTTAGAAAAGCCCCTACGATGACCATGATATTATTTTATTGCATAACCGGGACAGGATCCCTTGCTGCGATCATAGAAAGTAATACTGATCATGTTTCTTTATCAATTTTTTTATTGCCATGGGAAATAAAGTGTCAATGATGGCTGTTTACAACATCTTCAAAAACTCTCAAATGTTCGGGCGCATATTTTATCCCGCTGAATAACTTCACTTTATTAAGTCCTTTTTTTACTGATAAGAAATTCCTTTTTAAGCTTGATATAATTTTAAATGAAAAAACGGAGTTGTCAATGCCTTTTTTCGGATCATTCCCCGAGATATATTTGAACATTCCGTTCATCTGGTGGCTTGTAATTATTAAAGCTTCCAAAGTTCATGGATCAAGTAATCATTATCTATTTTATTTCGAACTGCAATTCGTATATATTCTGAATTTCCTAATCCCTTTGTATCAGTTAAATCCTTGATGAAAATCCAGTTATCATTAAGCAATATTGTTGTTAATTCAGATGCGGTATACATGCCGGTAACTTCATATAAGAAATGATTTGATTTTATTATTCTTAACCAGCTAATGTTGCATAATGCAGAATAAAATCTTTCCCTCTCGACACATCAATTTACACGCCTTTTCATATTCACATTTATATTTGTCATCCATTGGAGAAAGTACTCTGCAATTGAGCTCAGTCATACACTTGGTATTTTCGCTGGTCAGCTTTCCAAGCCTCTTACCCATTCCTGCCGCTAGAATAATTGCCTGCATAGTATTCTCCTAAAATAAAACTCTGCAATTCTCCTCTTTATTTTGACGATATTGAAGAGAAATCCAAAAACTGCCTCATCAAAATCTCTAAGACAAAAAATTCCGTCCTCAAGCTGGTTTCGACGAAGGCCACTATCGTATTTCATCATTAACCGCTACTTTGATGATCATCCGGCAGGCGGGACAGAACTACCTCCGACACCTCGACCGATATATCGCTTCCGCCAAGATCGAAGTAGATGTGGGCGTTGTCTTCGTCCCCCGTTGCCGTAAAATCCGCCTGAAAGCTCTGCCATTCCGTGGTCAGCGCGATTTCCTGATACAATCCAAGTCCGGTCCATGGTTTATGAGCACGAGCGAACCCTACGAACATGCTTCGCGGGCTGTCGGCCCGTGCCCGTAATTGAACGCGGTAACTCTGGTTTGAGCGGACTTCCAGTCGGGGATGTTTCAGTTGAATGTCCCAACTGTTCTTGGTTTTGGCCTTCTCGATGGCGATCCGCAACGCCTTCGGGTCATCGGACGGAAAGACCAGTTTCGCGATGTTTCCTCCCGTGACTCCAAGCAACCATTTTAACTCCCGGGGGTCCAGACTGAGCAGGATCACCCCGGACACCTCGACCGATATATCGCTCCCGCCAAGATCGAAGTAGATGTGGGCGTTGTCTTCGTCCCCCGTTGCCGTAAAATCCGCCTGAAAGCTCTGCCATTCCGGGGTCAGCGCGATTTTCTGGTACAATCCAAGCCCGGTCCATGGTTCATGAGCGCGAGCGAACCCCACGTAAATGCTTCGTGGGCTGTCGGCTCGCCCCCGTATTTGAACGCGGTAACCCTGGTTTGAGCGGACTTCAAGTCGGGGATATTTCAGTTGGATGTCCCAACTGTTCTTTGTTGTAGCCTTCTTGATGGTGACCCGCAACGCCTCCGGGTCATCGGACGGAAAGAGCAGTTTCGCGAAGTTTCCTCCCGCGACTCCAAGCGACCATTTTAATTCCCGGGGGTCCAGATGGGCCAACCATTCCTCCAGCTGCTTATTTCTTGGTATTTGCGGAAAGTCAGCATCAATGATTGCCATGTCGGGAGGCAACAGCCGATCCACCCTTCTTCGCTCAAATTTTTCCCAGAGATGAATATTTTTCTTCCATCTCTTCAATGGCGAGACCTCGGCAGCGTGTACGAGTTGCTCCTTCGCCGCTTCATGATGGCCCATCGCGAAAAGCGTCTTTCCCAATGACCATCGATAGAGGGCTTCCATCTCTGGATCAGAGGTCCCGCTTAGTCGCTTGCCCTCCAGCTTCACCGCCTGAAGATAGGCCTGTTTGGCTTCCGTGGTCCGGTTCAGCACATGAAGGATTTTCCCGGTATTTCGATAAACCTCTGGATTATCCGGTTCCTCCCACTCCAGTTGTTTCTGCTCTTGAAGGGCTTTTTCATGGATTTCCCTTCCCTCTTGATCACGTCCCAACTTTAGGAGCAGAAGCCCATGATAATAAAAGGACTCCCGGTCCAGATACTCCGGATGCCGCGCCATATAGTCAAAAAGCATACCGGCTTGCCGATACATACCATGCCTTGGGAACGCGGTGCTGCCAGAATAATTGAAGTTCCATCTAAGTTCTGAAGTATTAAAAGAAAACTGCACCAGGGGAGCGGTCAATAGCCAAACCATCCCTATCATTCCGATGGTTGCCATGACAGTGGTTCTACCGCAGGCTCGGTTGCCCATCCTGATCTTCATTACCAAATCCAAGGTCATGACAGAAACAGCAATACTGAGGAATAGTTCAGCCAACTCATGATCCCACTCAAATATAAAAAAATACTTAGCATAGTCCAATAAGTAGACGGGAAGAAAGAAAAAAGGCCAATGCCGTACAGCGACGAGGGGAATGCCGAGTCGGTTACAATAATATCTCAATTTGACTGACAGCCTCGCCATAACCGGCAATATGAAGCCTCCCAGGAGGAGGAGATTCCCAACATACGGAAAGTATTGCTTTCCTTCAACGATGTTATGAAGATTTAATTCACTTTGAGTATTCACGGTTTGAAAGAAAGTGGGCGATGCAATTTGAAATATTCTTTGTCCCCAACTGATTTCTTCCATCGCCATGAGGAATGCGATGAAGGCAAAAATGAAGTGCCCCGGCTTTCGGAAGTCTGAATATTTTACAAGAGCCCATGCCAACATGAAAAAGGTGAAAAGCCAAAAAATAAACGTCCCGTACTCCGACCACATGTCCTCTGTCGTAAAACAATAAACGAAAGCAACAGGTTGATAAAAGTAGAGATAGTAAATGAAGGCTAAAAACAGCCCGGCCAGAATACTATTTCCAGCCAACTCAAAAAAATATTTCGATTTGGTTTCTGTCTCCATATCTTGCGTCTCATATATTCTGGGAGGTTAAACTTTGTATTTCTCTATCGCGACCGGCTCTTGACAAAAGTCCGTAACCGCTCGTGAAAAGACCCCCTCATGTCAAAGCGCCGGCGCACAATGTCTATGTGCTCCCGATTGGCGCCGATCATTTCCGCGGTTGACCCTGCATCGGTGGCGACTACCGGCAGGCCATCTTTGGTACCCGATTCAGTCTCGAGGAACGGGGCGTAGGTTCCTTACGAGCCTAAGGAGTACACCAAGACGGACCCATACCGTTTTCCGCACGTTCGCTATGAGTGACTCCCGTTCCTCGGCTAGCCGCTGCCACTTATCCCGCTCCTGTTCCAGCTCGGCTGCGCGTGTCTGCTGTTCCGCAACAACCCGCTGCCACTTATCCCGCTCCTGTTCCAGCTTGGCTGCGCGTGTCTGCTGTTCCGCAACAACCCGCTGCCGCTCCTCCAGCAGTACTTCGATGGCCTGAACTTGCTTTTGTATGGACTCTTCACGCCCTCTTAACAGCATTTCCGGCACTTGCGAAAACCAGGAGAATTCTACGGCCTTCGCGGCAGACACCCGCCTCACTTCGAGTCCCACATCAGGGCGTGGCTCATCAGCATGACATGACTTTGCTTTTTTCAGAAGCAGGACCATTGTCTCACCCAAGTGTTCCAACGAATAGTGATTGCATGCCCACGTCCGACCGGCTTTCCCCATCTCCTTACAGGATTGGGGATTTTTTAGTAACTCCGTCAAAGCCTCGGCGTACCTCTCCATTTCTGTGTATTCATCGCTGCAAGGTATCAGCACGCCACATTTCAATCCCTTAAGATTACATCGATTGCCGATGTCCAGAGAGACGATGGGCAGGCCACAAGCCATCGCCTGATGAACAAAAACATCTTTTCTCTGGTTTTGTGACGGTTGAAAGAAAATGTCTGCTGCTGACATCAGTTCCCTGAGACGCTCAGTAGAGACCACCCCGAGTATACGTATTTGATCAGACAACCGGTGCTTTTCTACGAAAGAATACAACCAATCCAAATCAGGGCCATCTCCAGCCACTAGCGCAACAAAGTGTGTGCCCGATTCGCGCAGCCGTAATATAGTTCTGGCAAATATGAAGGGCTGGTTCTCGGCGTACACGCGGCCTGCATACAAAATCAGTGGTGTGGTATCATCAAGCCCCAAGTCTGAACGCACTAAGCGGCGCCGGTGTTGGTCTGGACTCCATTTCTCAATGTTGATGAGGGTGTCACACACCCCAATGCGATGGGGGGCTACACCATGCTTAACCATCGATGTTTTGAGGCCTTCAGACGCTACGACGTTAAAATCGAGCAATTCCGAGTATAGGACCCCATCGGGGGGCAAGGCTTCAGTCTTCCTCGGCTCTTCACTGTGGGAAAGCCCCACGTACGTAACATGTGGGAAATGGCTACGAAGGTACGGCAACAAGAGGTAGCCTAATTCACATTCTGCAACTATGACTGTCTCGACCTGCCTGGAATGCATGAGATAGCGCAGGAATCTCGGGTAGTCCACGACACGCAGGAAGTGAGGCAAGACAAATATGTCTGGAGTACAGTGAGAAAATTGTGAAAGGGATGAAAGGTCTTCATTGTACGTCGTCGCAACGGTCACTTCCCAACCTTTGTCACGCAACTTCTTCACTAACTCCAGTTTGAACACATCCGCTCCTTTGGATGTCAACCTGCGCATAAGCATCAAAAGGCGGGGGTGTTGTTCTAATTTGAGAAGGCGATTCTCACACGGTAGGCGATCCGGTATTTTATCATTAGGTACGCTCCGACCATGCTCAATTTCTGGAAAGCCATGTTGCCATAGGCGAGGATATCGTGCCCGAGCACGAGAATGAAAGTCTCTCAACCCCTCTTCATTCCAGTTCGGCCACCGATCACGGTGGTCCGGCCGACGTCTGTACCAGTTTAAGTGTTCAGGCACGTTGCCCCCCCAATAACCTTGACTCGCACAACGTAGCCAGAACTCCCAGTCCTCGAGCCCATTTCGCATCGATTCGTCGTAGCCACCTACCGCCTCATGTACTGCTTTACGGAACATACACGTCTGGTCAACTTGGTTTTCCTCCAAGAAAGACCTGCCAAAATGAAAACCCCTTTGCCATAAATATTCCTCCGCTCCAAAGGCCACTGAATAACCTTTAACAAATCCGAATTCTGGATAAGACTCCAAGAACCAGCACCATTTCTCAAGGGCTGTTGGCTCTAACAAATCATCACTATCCAGCTGAACGACATAATGACTTCTAGCAGTGCGGAAGCCAGTATTGCGCCCCGCGCTAGGGCCCATGTTAGTAGTGTGGTCAATAACGCGAATCCGAGGATCCAAGCTCCGGTACTTCCCCAGAATTGAAATTGACTCTCGACATGTCGTGCCATCATTTATTATCAGCCATTCCCATTGCTGAAAAGTTTGCTGAAACATTGAGCGGGCCGTCTCTTCAAAGATGGGGCCCGTGTTATAAAAGGGGGTAATCACAGTTACGTATGGCGAAGCGGTAACATCGGCCAACGCATAACCAAAACACGGGCGATCAATAGAAATAGGAGTATTAGTGAAATCCGGATTGCCAGGATCAATCATTTTCTTGGGTTTATCCTCAAGGCTGAACCTATCTCATAAGTGCGCGGTCGTACAGCTCACAAATCTTGGAGACATGATCGTCCTGTTTTTCAATTTTGGTCATCCTCGCACCCTCAGTTATCTTCTCCAATATTTGGGGGTTCTTAAGTATGAAAGCAACCTTGTCCAAAAGATCCCCCTTTTTGTAAGGATCGAACAAAAAGCCGTTAATGCCATTCTTTATTACCTCTGGGACCCCGCCCAGATTTGATGCAATAACAGGCACGCCATGCAACAGGGTCTCTCTTATTACCAAAGGATAGTTTTCTTCCCAGAGCGATGGGAAAACCATCACGTGATTGTTCGCCATGATTCCCGGTAGATCTTTGTCACTTCTATAGCCTCCATGAAACCTGACTACTTCCTTGGGATATATCCGCGCCTGCTCCTCGACCTTAGAAGAATAATACGGATCCTTCATACTGCCGTATATATTTATCTCAATCATATTCATGTCCGGGACCCCGCATAATTCGCTAAGGATGACGCCAACACCTTTGTTCTGCAATATATTCCCCAAGTATGCGATTTTCAACTTCCCATTGAAGGGTAGTTTATCCACTTTACGAGCTTCGTGGAATCCCAGAGGCAACACCAAAATCTCTCTATAACCCTCCCTTTCGAATCTGCTTTTTAGATGATTAGACGGGCTCAATACAAACCTAGGAAACTGAAATTGCTTTTTAAAAAACTCGAATCTGAACAAGTTTTCCCTGACAGCAGTACTGTCAGGACTCGAATCAACTTCCGCGTTACGTCTACGGGTCTTGAGTAGCTCCTCCATTTTTGATACTACCCGCAAGGGAAAGATGCCTGCCACAGCCGTAACAACCTTCGCGATTGCTTGCGCATTTATGATCTTACTCAAAAGAGGGAAACCTGGGATTGTGGACAACGCGGCCACAGACGTACCATTGCATGAAGCACAGTACATTCCGTGAGATGGCCCCGGGCAGATTCCGTGATCTGGCCTAACAAGGTTACTTCGAAAGCATATAGGCCAGTAATCATGTAATGTAAAAATGCTGGGCACTTTCAATTGATGAGCAACTTCTGGTAAATTACCCGACAAGTAAGCTAAATGCTGAAAGTGCACCAGGCCCGGTCTTTCCTCTTCGATGAGTTTTATAAACAACGACCGCACCTTCGGATCGATAAAAAGCTCAGTAAACGAACTGCATAAATATGGGGAATTCGCTATTTTAATTACTTTTATTCCATCAAAGAAGACATGCACCACCTCGTATCTTTCAAGAGACTTGTCGTCTATAGTTGTCAGCACCGTTACATCAAATCCTTTCAGAAGCAGCGCCTTTGACAAATGGTAAGTGTAAAACTCGCTCCCACCAGTGCTTTCCGGCAGGAAGCAAAGATTCACCATCATGATCTTGAGTTTTTTGATTTGTGTAGCTTCTCTCATCGATGATCCTGGGTGAAATTTACATTCGTGGAACCGATGGTTTCTTCGTCGCGGTTGACCTTGGGTTTACCGCAAGCCTTCTGAAACATCATTGGAGATAACCCTCCTTCTCGCATCTGGAAGCCACTTAGCAGTTGCTCTGCCCATCTCGGTGGACTCGGGATGAACCCAAACCAGACTCCGCTATTCACGCACTTAAGGTATTTCTCAGTTGACAAGCGAGCGACATGGATGTCGGTAAAAAACGCTTTTATCGTCCGTCGGGCCGCCCTACCATCCGCTCACGAAGGTCATCGTCATCGATCAACTCCTCAATGCGGTTTTGGAGCGATCTTCAGTTTCATCTTATTCTAATTTCGCGGGAGAATATCCTCCCCGACTATCACAGTACCCAGATCTATTCACTTCCTCGCCACCGAATTCCGAGTTCCCTGACCAGCTACTCCGCTCGGTGGTGTGCGTGCAAATAACAACCGAGATGAGGGATGCCGTTTTTGAATCTTTGACCGTCTGTTCCTGGAGTTTTCCGGGGACGCTCATATACTATTCTACCTTGAAACCATTGCCAATAATCGGTATCCGATTCTTCGAATGGAATTCTTCGCATGCCAAAACATAAAATTGATAGCGGATCTTGGGTTTCGAATGACCTTCCGAAACACTCTTATTTGCTGTTCCAGTGTTAAACTAAAAAAATCTCCCGGCCTTATGATTTTAAAGGGCGACCCGACATTACCTCGAAAAATTGGGTTTATCTGAAATATACGGGATTCAAGAAGTTGAACCAAATACTTTGCATCGCGCGCAACCACATCTGGAAACCTCTCCAGAATATTACGGCGCATGCGGGTTTGTCCCATCAACGCTGAACCGGGAGACATGGTTTTCTCGCAAAGGAGTTCAGGATAGGTAATCGCGATCCAATCTGACGCCAAAACGGCATTGACGAGATCCCATTGCTCGAAGCCGAAATCTAACCCTATCCGGAACATTCCGGACTCAAGAAGTGCTTCTGTACGAACTGCGGTGGCGGGAACGGTTTCATTTTTCAAATGCTGGTATGGAAATGCGGGACAGGGATGTGCGACAAAGAGATTATCGTCTCCCACGGTCTGCATCCAGGTAGAGACGAGGCCCACATCAGGGCAATGAGAGAATATGGGTTCGACCGCTTCAATATATCCAGGATATAAATGATCGCCGGGGGCAAGAAAAACAAAAGCAATTGGATTGGCACCGGCGGCAAGAACGGTTTCGATACCGATATTTTTTCTCGCTGAAGTGGACCGGTCCATCACTTGACAGATGCGATATCCGATGGATCGAGCCCTTTGCATAACCGACTTCAAATCATCATCTGTCGGGCCACTGTTTACAAGGATGATAACCATTGCCGGTGCGCGTGTCTGTTGTTCCAGCCTTCTCATGCATTTGGAAAGATATCGTGGTTCATTCAAGGCGTCAATTACGACGGCAAGGCCTTTAGCAGAATTATTTTTCGCCTCGCGATGTGCCGATTCATCGGATAGGGGCTTCTTCACCCAAGGTAAATTCACCGGAATTCGATTTGTTCGTTTTACCCCCTGTTTCGCGATCTGCCTACGAAACTGTAAATGTCTCTCCACAGTTACTTTGTTATCGCAGAGTTTTCGGATTTCCAGAGCCGCCTGGCCTCCCATTTCAACAAGTTGCGTTGGAGGAGTTTCTAAAGCGCGCACCAGAGCCTCGGCAAGCCCGTCAGCATTCGAATTGGCGGACAGCCATCCCGTTTGATTGTCTGTTATCATCTCGGCCATTCCACCCATCCGGGTTGCAATTACAGGTAGCCCTGAGCACATTGCCTCTACGCAGGTGTTCGGAAAATTCTCCCAGCGTGAAGGGACCACCGCGATACGGGCTTTCTCCAGAAATCCCGGGAGATCGGTACGCTCATGCCGATCACGGAAGTGGAATCTTGGCTTCATTCGGGAAGGAATCCGTCTCTTCACAAATTGCTTGACCGATATCCCGTCAGAATAATCGAGGTCCTCACCTATAAACTCGAATTGGGCGAAAGGGTATTTATCGGCCAAGGAAACCGCAGCGTCCACCCATTCGATCACCCCTTTGCGCGGTTCCAGCCGTCCGATATAACAGATTGTACCGTTTCGCCATACCTGATTGGTCCGTTGTAGCAGAGGATTATCCCCGATCGGAAGATGAATTACATTTACTGATCCTGCCTCAAGACTGAACTCTGATTCCACCTGGCGGGCGAGGAAATTGCTGGGACACAGCCAGGCATCGGCGGCCGCAATCGAGTAATCCTCCAATCGTTTCGCCGTCAACCAGTATGGGTTTCCTCCATCCCAATCGTTGGACTGAACGACGAATTCACTGGAGGTATGGAGGTGCACGATGCAAGGTGGGTGCCGCCTGGGTCCCAATCCGATCGCCCGTCTCAGCTGAAAGTAATATAGCGGGGCCTGAAATTCCTGGGCCTCGATGACATCTATTTCAGCTTCCCTTACCAAGTTTTCAGTGAAGAGTCCTGCCTGCCAGGAAAAAGATTGCTGCCAAAAAGGTGATTTTCCAAGTCCAATAATCTCCTTGCGGGCAATGTCGGGTTGGGAACGGTTCCCGGTTCCAGGAATGACTTCGTCCACGGGAATGCGATGGACGATCAATCGGCCCCCACACGATTCTTCTTGTCTTCTTGTCGTCCCTCCCCACAGTCCCGCGATCACATACACCGTTTCACCGGCTTCGGCAAGCAAACGTGAGATGTGCATTACATAAGTCGCAATTCCCCCGGTAGGCATGGGTGAAGGAGGATACTCAGGGCAGATAATCAAATGATTCAAAAATGTTTTCCTTGTTATAGGAGTGTTTCAAACCTCAATCACCTTCTCGTCCCCCTGTCGAAAACTCTCTCCACGGATGTCTGCCTGATATGCCTTTATCACTGAATCAATATCCCCGGTCATACGGATGATCCCATCTTCCATCCAGACAGCCATCGAGCAGAGATCACTTATGTGATTGAGGTTGTGAGATACAACGACCATGGTTCCCCCATTGGAATGAAATAACTTCAGACGGTCGATACATTTTGTCTGAAAGGACTGGTCACCTACGGCCAGGACTTCATCCAGCAAAAGGATATCCGGCTGGAGAGTAACAGCAACTGAAAAGGCAAGTCTTGCCACCATACCCGATGAGAAGTATTTTACCGGCAGCTCAATAAAATCACCTATTCCTGAAAACTCAACAATATCATCGTATTGGTGAGCAAGCTGTATCCGGGACAGGCCCATTATAGCACCGTAGAGCTCAATGTTTTCAGCTCCGGTCAGTTCGGCATTGAAGCCCGCGCCCAGCTCCATCACAGATGCAATGCGTCCGAATGTTTCTATCGTTCCAGAACTTGGCTCATAGATGCCGGCGATCAGGCGCAATACCGTGCTCTTCCCACAGCCGTTCTGTCCAACCAGCGCAATGGACTCGCCCTGCCGGACCCTGATGTTGAAATCTTTAAGAGAGAACTCCGCGTGCCCCGCCTTAAACGGCTGCCTTTTTATACTCCTGATGAACCACTCCCTGAGTGAAACAGTCCGGTGTGAGTAAACATAGAATTGCTTCCTGACATTGCGGCATATTATGGCAGAATTATTAGCTCCTTCAGGCGATCTCATTACAAACCCCCTTGAAACGATTAAAAATCCAATATCCGATCAGGCAGATAGCAACAGCACTCACAAATGCCGATCCCAGCATCATTATTGATGGCCAGGCTCCTTCATATAATACAACGTGATACAATCTTAAGATGGTAACGAACGGGTTTATGTAATAGAAGGGACGTGCAACTTCAGGTATCATAGTTACGGGGTAGAAAACAGGTGAAAGGTAAAATAGCGACGTAATGAGAATTGGCAACGCATGCTGGATGTCGTAGAATAAGACGGCTAACACAGCGAGCGGAAACATTAATCCAACGACCAATATCACCTGAATAAAAATGAGAAACGGCAAAAGGATGAGACTTGCGGGTATGGCTCCGTGATGAAAGATGAACAACACAATCAGGACAATAGTGATCTCGAGCAGAAACTCCACAAGTTTTGAGACAGCAGCGCTCAGGATCAGAACCTCCCTTGGAAAGTAAACGTTGCGACTCAGGGAAGCGTTGTTAGCAAGAATGGTTGTTGTGAAATTGAGCGACTGCGAAATAAAGTTCCATACGAAAAAACCGCTTATCAGAAAAGCCCAGTAATGATCTATTTGTATCCGGATAACGTAGCTGAAGACGGTAACCAAAATTGTCACGGTAAACAATGGATTCAGAACTGTCCAGATCAGGCCAAAAAGCGAGCGCTGGTATTTCACTTTCAGGTCGCGGATTACCAGGCTTCGAAACAATTCCCGATATAGCCAGATCTCCATGAGTATTGAGTTGCTGTCTCTCCTTTTTGATCTCGTTACCGACATACTATCCCTTAGTTGTGCCGAGTGCTTAAGGCTGCCGCGTTTATCAGCCATACACTTCACTCCGTCGAAGATTGGCTATCCGCTGTACAACCACATATGATCCTAATCCCCGCCAGCAATTCCACCACATCCTATCCATACTTAGTTTTTAAGCGACCTACAATGAAACCCAATGTTTCAATAACCTGTAATTGATGGACAAAATACTTTTTATTCAGGGTCAACAGCTTTTTCAGGAACTCGGACATATCGCTTCTGAATTTCCTGACAGTATAATCGGGATACCCTAATAAGTTTTCATATGGGTAATCGAGCAGGAGACCGTGAATTTCTCCATAATGAAACCTCCATCTTCGAAAATACATCTTTCTCATTCGTTCTTCTGAAATACAATGTTGTACGATCACATCCGGCGTGTACAGGATGGATTCTCCTCCTTCTAAAAGTCTGCACATAAAATGTGACTCTTCTCCGGAATAAAGCTTGTCCGGAAACCGGCCTCTATCTGTAGTGAACAGACCATAGGTCTCAAAAGCAGCAGCACGAACAGCAAAGTTTGCTCCCCAGATTTCAGGCGTATTGAGAAAAAGAGGAACATTGCCGTAGTCCAGAAGGGCTAAATAACCGTACAACTCTTCCGACAACCAGGCCGGCACAGGTTTTTCCCAGACAGGAAGGATCTTCCCCCCAATACACTGAACATCATATTCCCTGAAAGTCTTTACAACAGCCCCAATCCACTCATGGTCAACGACGACATCATCATCAGTAAAAGCGATTAGCATGCCCTTTGATTCACGAATACCCCGATTTCGTGCAAATGATAGCCCCTGCCGCTCTTCCTTAAAAGAGAGGATGGGAAAGCTGCTGTGATCCTGAAAGCTTTTGACTACCTCCTCTGTATTATCCTTTGAGTTGTTATCGACGATCACGAGTTCCCATTTCAGATTATGTGGAATAGACGATGCCATTAAGCTGTCCAGCGTTCTTTTCAGAGAGGCAGAACGATTACAGGTGCATATTATTACGCTAAGGTCCATGCTGTTGTGAATCCTTAATATTAAAAGACGTACAGTAATTTAAATTTCACTGGCTCTATGCCTTCAAAATCTCCCTGATCGGTTCACCATCAACAGATGACGATTTCACTCCGAGCAAGCTGGTAAACGTCGGGGCAAAATCCATGATGGAAACAGTCCTGTCCAGACATCCAGGGTTTATTCCTGCTCCAAAGGCAATAAACAGACCTTCCGGCCTGTGGTCACCTGTTCGGCAGTAGGAATTCACGCCCTCGATGATCCCTGTTTTTTCAGAAAAAAGACGTATCCTGCTCCCCTTTCCATCCCCGTTATCACTTGTTCCTGAATATTTTTCATCGCTCCACTCGACCAACAGGTCAGGCAGGTGGTCCATACCTTCTCCCTGATACAATTCTGATGTTCTTCGTACGCTCTTTATCATGGGAGTTCCCGTATCATAATCAACAATTTTCAATAAATTCCGGGCAAGATCGTCACAAAAAGAATCCATTTCCGTTCCCGGCTTTATGATCCCCATGGGCTCCCGGCCAGCCAGATTAACACGAACACCACCGACAGATAACGCATTTTCCACAGGAAAGCATTTACTTTTTTTCAGATCTATCCCTGAAATGGTGGGAGGGGGAGAGGCGTGATGAGCGTCGGCATGTCCGCGATAGCTATCACGTAGAGCCCCAAGTTTCCCCGTGATGCTTTGAGGCATACGATGCCAAACCGTTTTCAGGAGAGCATCCATTCTGTTTTCAGAACCCGATGAAGGAGAGTGAACATGGTCCATATTGTAAATCTCTGCAGCTCCCAGGCTGATGAGTACCTCGGGGAGCAGGAATTGTGCGCCATAATTATGAGCCATTCGATGACTGGCAAGAAAAACAACAATAGTGTCGTCATCGATCTCTGCGAGAATCTCCCCGATTGCAGCATCAATGGCCATGTACACATCACGAACAGGATTGCCCGTCATTGCAGTGGTCTCGGATGAATAATTGGGATGAAACGGATCATGAAGATGCCAGCACTGATGTCCGGCACAATGGCCTTCGGTAAATACCTGGGCAAAGAAGTCCCATTTTTCTTTCTTCAGATAGTGCATGGTCAACTCTGTCTTTCGCTGCACACCCTGTATAAGCTGGTCTCTGAAATCACAAAAGTCCCTGGGAGAACGTCCTTGAACATCACATGAGTTTTTCAGGGGGTGCTGACCAAATCGGCCCAGCACGTCCTGTTTCAGCTCCTGCGGCCAGGTACAAAATCCATAATTTGGATCATGCGAGCCCCATTCCACCATTTGAATTCCGTTGATCTTCCGGGAGATCCCTGACAAAGGGATGTCAAGGACGGCAACTTTTCGTCCGGCTTTGCTCAGAGAGTTCCAGAAAGGCTCATGCTTTATAAATTCGCCTGTGTAGCACCGATAGAGATCATAGGTCCCCGGATTCAGTTGAGTGAGTCTATGAAAGCCGTGACGGCCCGGAGTAACCCCCGTATAAAACGATGGCCAGGTAGCTCCTTCAAAGAAGCCCTCAAGACTCATCGTATTGCCAACCAGTCCCTTGCCGAGTAAAGTACGAATATTTTTCAATGTTCCTTCAGCAGCCCAGTTCTGTATCAAAAACTTGTCTCCGGCATCAATAGCGAGAAAAAGCACTTTTGCAGTCTTGGTCATTTCATTACGCCTTCCACCATGTGCAGATAATCATGGCCCATAGGAATACATCCAGCTGCATCGGTTACAACCTGCAAAATGCTTCTCCTTCAATATCACGGAACGGAATTTGCATGCTTGTTCGTTATTCCAGAGATCATACAAACTATTGTTGCGGAGGTTCCCGATACTATAGTCATCTATCCATTCATCAGGGCAGAACCTGACATCACCATTCGGTTTTATAACAGCCCCGAAAAAAGGAGCAATACATCTCGTTTTCAGCCGAGGACTCTCTGAATAATACTTGACAGTATCAGCGCTTGATAAATCCGGAAACATAATGACCTTCGGCAGACTGCTCACATACATAATTTCGTTAAGGAATGCCCTTTGTTCAGTTATGCGGGAATCTGGGAGCACATGACTGGCGGCTCCGGCAGCCCTGCACCCGAGTGTATGTCTGATAGCCGACTGGTGGATTGCCAGTTCATTTTCTGAAACATACCAGAGATGATGTAATCGATAAAAATCAGCGCCATTTCCGGTTGACTGTTCTATTGCGTTTAACGTCTCCTTTAAACGGCCCATCAGGCTGAGTGTTAAGACTACATTCACGGTAATAACGGGTTTCATGGATGCCTGTTTTTTTTTGTATTCAGCAATTTTTCTCAAGCTTTCAGTCGCCTTCTCGAAAACACCTCTCCCTCTCACCCGATCATGCAGTTCTTTATTGCCATCGATGGAGAAACTGATCTCGTCAACTCCAAGCTCAACAAGCATTTCTATGTCTTTTGTTTCCAGTAACGTTCCATTTGTTGTAAACGCTACAGACAGATTCCTGCTTTTTATATGCTTCAGGACCATCAGGAAATCTTCACGTATAAAAGGTTCAGATCCGCCTATATATATATGAGAGATATGCCGGGCCAGCTGATCTACTATGGTGCAAACCTCGTGAGTTTTAAGTTCACTGCCTTTGTAGCGGTCACCAATTCCGTTCTCCCCATGGAACCAGCACATCTTACAGCGTAAATTACACCTGTTGCTCAGTTCTATATCGACCTGATCCGGTCTATCACAATGAAAGTCTGATAGGGCATGAGGATAGACACTGAGAAGATGCTTTAATGCTCTATCTTTGCGAAATATCACTTCCCCGAGAACCTTAAATTATCTGTCAAAATGAATCGTGTCATCCATCGGATTTTGTGAATAACTATTTGGTCCCATCGTGCATTTCAGGCAGAGATCATATTTCTTTCTCCACCCTGCAATTCTCTTATTATCTGTTTATATTGCTCCAACTGCAAATTTCCATAATACTTTTATTAAATATATTTGATTTTAGTAATTCCCGGTACATGTATTCACAGCAAAAACTCACGTCTCCATTGTAATGCATTAATAGATACTTTCTTGGATTGGCACAAATTCCGGTTGGGAATGTTCTCTTTTCCAACGCTTGCTCTATCCCCATCGCGAGCGCGGACGTGCTCCTGAAGCACCGGTGCTGCGATAATGAACCCATTTAATCCCTCCCACTGCCATTCCAGCCGAATATGCAACACGCGAAGCAAGCACAAAAGGTGACATCAAAAGCGGTTCAAACCGTCCTGCGCGCAACCAGCAGGCGAGTATGTAGACAGTGTGGGCAACAGCCAGTAACGGGCTGAATGCGATAAGCAAGGTTGGATATCGGTAAAGCCATGCCATGCGAGCTGCACCGGTTTGAGACTTGCTTTCGATTGCCGTGTAACCCCATCGATAATTCCTGCGCAGCATGTTTAGAAACCCAGGCTTATTGTAGTGATGTGCCACAGCCCGCGGTTCAAAATAAATGCGATGCCCCGATCGGTGCAATTCGGCCAGCCAGAACCGTTCCTCATTCGTATATTCAAAAGGGGGGGTCTCTGCAAATCCAGACGTGCTTAAAAAGGCTTCTCTCCTTACGCTGATGTTCGGTGGCGGATGATGAGGCACATAACCCGCTGCCCGTTCCGGATGAATCAGGTACCAGCCGCAATAATAATCACATCTTGCCATTATCGGTAGTTCCGGTGGAAGGGCAAGTGCCCCGCCCACAACAGTCGTTTCATTGGCATGACCTTCGAGGATTGCTTTCAACCAGCCGTCAGCTACGATACAGTCGGCGTCAAGAAAAATAATAGGATCCCCGGAGGATATGGCTGCCCCCCGGTTGCGGGCGGCTGCCGGATTTCCCCGGGCACCTTTACTGTTTAACTCAAGAACCGTTGCTCCGGCAGAACGTGCTGCCTGTGCAGTGCCGTCTGTAGAACCATCGTCCACTACAATCACTTCAATCTCTGCGCCTTTGCATTGCTGAAGAAAAATGGACTGCACAACCTTTTTGATATGTAATTCTTCGTTACGCGCAGGAATGACAATCGAGACAAGTGGAAAGGGCAGGACATCATTATGCGATAAAGTGCTTCCCGGAGGTTCAACCATTCCCTTATGGCTGCCGCTGGCAGGACTATTACTGTATGATAAGTTAATTTCATTCATCCGGACTACTTATTACTTTACCATTAGTCACACTATCGTAGATTTCTGATACATCTGCATTAAATCTGGTCCAGTTGAGGTTCTCTCTGGCATATGCCTGAGCCGAGCATCCAAGGTGTTTCGCCTTGCCCGGATCCTTGAGAACCTGCACAATTGCTTTTGCCAGTTTACCGGCCGAAGGTTTCACCAGTATTGCCCGGTTATCATCCAGGACCGTCCGGTGACATTCTGTGTCAGTGGCCACGATAGGTTTACCTGCAGCCATATATTCAAAAACCTTAAGCGGAAGATTACAACTATTTTCCCGTGGAGAGACCAGCACATCGGACATGGCAAGATACCGGGGAATTTCCGCTTTCGGTCGTTTTGGAACCTGAATGATTCCCTTGCAGTTTTTAATGTTTTCCGAAGATTGATTGCTGCCAACAAAAACAAATACGGTATCCGGCACTTCACTGAGAACGAGGGGATAGGCATCCGCCAGCATGTCAAGACCCTGATAAGACTCAAAACTGCCGCAGTAAAGGACAACACGGGATGTGTGCGAAATCCCGAGTTGTCTGCGCAAGGCTCTTTTACTCTCTTCTGAGACAGCATAATTCTCGCTGGCAAAGCGCCACTCCCGAACCTGCGCAGCGGGATCTATGGTGTGGACCAGTTTTTTTAATCCTGAACTGCAGGCAATGATATCAACCCTCCTGATGAGCCACCTTTCGCACATACGGAGGATGTTTTGGACTGCGGCCGAGCGGCAGAGGAGATGCTTTTTCATTTGTTCGGGCATACTGGATTGCATATCATATAGCACCGGTATATTATGTTTTTGACCTAAGACCGCAGCGGCGAAGGCTGCCTCTTCAACGGCATGAATGCAATCATATCTGGTCTGTTTCAGAAGCCTCTTTAGTGCAATGGTAAGAAATGCATCGAGGAGAACTTTCCTGTAGGAAAAGCCGATTGGCACATGGCGTATGGAAAAGGGTTTGCCAACTCGAATTATTCGTAACCCAGGCAAATCGATGTCCTCTCCCATGGAAAAAGTGAGGAGATCGACCTTTCGTCCGCTCTTGCTGAGAGATTCGATTACCTGCCTAATAGCGATCGGTGTACCCCGGTCTTCATAAAAAGGCTCAGGAGCAATGATAAGAATCTTTCCGGTTTTACTCAATGGTTTCGAATTCCGAATGAGTATAGTTTCTTTTCTTCTAAACGCATTTAAATAATAGACACAGCTCCGCTTTCTCAGTTACAATCGCAGTAATGAAAATCCCCTTCTCCTGCCTGGCAATTTAGTTTATAGATGGGCTAGCGAACTTCCTTCATGAATGTTCTAGTAAATTATGATGAAGTCTAAATTTTTTCCGATTTTTTCTGAAATATTAATATATTAAGAGGGGCTAGCGATTAAATATTTTATAACTATCAACTTACATATATAAATGTTCTTTGATCAATTCAGATATTGCCGGATAAAAGAAAGAACATAGTTAATATTGTAATAATAATATACATATTAATGGTTTGACTATCAGATAAACCTGAACTGTTTGTAGGGTTATCCTTACGTATTGTGTGGAGAATACCTGAAAATAATAAGTGAGTAAAAAATTTACGGAGATTAATCGGTAATTGACTGATTGTTTAAAATATTAATACCATGATTCAATACGTATCGGTAATCTGTTAATAGGAATGTGGAATTGAATTTTTTTGTCGTTATTTTGGCATTTGATATATGATATTTTGGATTTATTATGATTATTTTGGTATCTTAACGGTATATCCCATACCCGTTTAGCATGAGGTTTCTTTCATGAACGGCTTCATAAAGAAAAACATAATCAAAATTACTGAATCCCACAACAACACTGTTGAAGACGCTGTTGCGGAAGAAAAGAAAATCAGAATTTCGGTAAACGGCAGGGAAGTTCTGAGTTTATACTGCAGCCCGATTATGGTCAGGGAGCTTGTCGCCGGCCTCTTTATGACAGAAGGGATTATCAAAGGAAGCTGGTGTGCCGACCGAATGAGCATTCAGTACGATGAAGATATACTTGTTGATATTCCCGCAGAAGGAGAAGTATCTATTGAAGGCAGTGCCCGGACTTCGGGCTGTGTGGGCGGCATTACATTTGACAGGTCTGAATATAGTGAAACAATCGGGGAAGGCATAACGATAGAAAAAGATGTGCTCAGGGAACTCTTCCATGACTTCCAGAAAAGGTCTGACCTGTATAACACGACCGGATGCATTCATAGCGCTGCTGTGTCAGACGGCAGGCACATCCTTGTTGTTGGAGAAGATATCGGGAGACATAATGCTGTTGACAAGGTCACGGGTTACTGCTTCCTTGAAGAAATCTCGTTACAGGACAAGATAATACTGGTAAGCGGAAGGCTTTCATCAGAAATGGCCACCAAGTGCGCCAGGTGGGGGATACCCATAGTCGTAAGCCGTGCGGCCCCTACAGCCCTTGCCATAAACATAGCTGAAAAGCGGGGAATCACCATGGTCGGTTTTATGAGAGGGAAAAGGTTAAATATCTATACGCATCCGGAGCGAATTGTCAGATAGAGTGTGTCTAAACTGCCTTTTTTTGTCATGCCCGAAATCTGTAATCGGGCATCCAGAACCTATTGAAAAGGCTGGATTCTCGATGCGAGTCTTCGCGAGAGTCGCTTCGACCGGTTTAAGTACTGCCGGAATGACAGAGTTGAGGAATTGCTACACAATCCTATATTTTAAAAACAGCCCAGTTCACACTTTACAATTTTTATTTTAAGTCTGTCCGCTATTATTCCGGCCATTTTATAAGTAGTATCAGCTTCTTCTGCGATTTTCCTTAGTCCTGAGCAGGTTATTTTTCCATCGGTGACTGAATCTTTAAGCCGCTCTTCTACTATTTTTTTCTTATTCATAATTAACTTCGTTCCAATGGCTGCCTGCAAACGATATGTTCAATGTGGTTTAAAGTCTTTATTTGCTGATTATAACAATCTTAAACTACCCTTGAACAACTGTTGAGCCAATTTGAATTATGTCGATAAAGAATATTAACAAAAGGCAATTTAAAATGCCAAACCCATCATTTTTCTATTGCTATCCCGGAAATAATAAAAATATTAGCTCTGATTATACATACGTAATGTGGATTAGATCATTTATTACATAAAATTTTAGTGAGTTATCGAAGTTGAACTTCGATATATTTCAAGGTCACACATTTTGACCTTAGATCGGATTTGTAAGAGATGATAACATTGCAGGCCTGAACCGCAAATCCATCTCTTTATGAACAGTTTTTTATTGATTTTTTAATAACTCCAGCCTAATATAGAAAGGACATTACATGTGATGACACAGCCACAATAACACATGAGAATACGAAATGATAACCGTATACTTCTTCATGATTAGGTACTGATGAGAAAACGGCAGAAAATTATTCTTATTTTTTATATGTATATGGTTATTTTATTGGGATTTATCTATGTTCCTTATGATGTGTATTACCCTAATGGTGCGAAAAAATTTGTGGGACATCACCTCAGAGTTCGGTTGTTTGAACTCGTTCCATGGGAAAAGAAGGTATGGGGACAAACGGCTATAGATGCGAATTTGATTATCGCTGAGATATTAGCCATTACTGCTGTTACGGTGGTTATTTTTATTTTATTTAAGAGAGATGAACCGTAATTGATATTATCACATATGCCCGTGCTGCAGCTAATCTATCACTACAATCAACATGGGTATTATTATGGTCATCCAGATCGTGGCTCGTGGCTTCCACTAATACTTTTTTTACTTTATTCATAGTACCCTCCTTTTTTTACACAAGTAAAATAATATATGCAATTTTGCTACCAGGAGAATCTTAAAGGTTAAAACGCCTTTTTATCATTAATATCAATAAGTTGCCATAATGATATTGATAGTCGTGGTTTATGCTGATATGTGACAATGCACAGAATTGTGCCATTATGACAGGCTATTTACATGTAATTTTTAGTCTATGAGCAACTGCTGTTCAGACATGATGCTCCGGTACCTCCTGCACATACTTCATCAAACAGTATTTTATTTCCCTTTTCAGAAATGCCGAGTGTATGAATCTCCTTCTTCAACATATCACACGTTCCATTTCCACCGAGGTATCCGTTGACTCTGGCAACTGCAGTAGAGGAGAGCAGTCCTTTAAATGAAGGATATATGGTATTTAATTCCTCCATCAGTCCCCTGTTTCCCCGCAGCATATGCTTTTGATGGTAATCTTCGGCAAGATAAAATTCTGTCAATGGCAATATGTCGGTCCTTATCCTTTCTTGTATCGATGAAGCAAGAAGTTCTATGGAATGTTCAGCAATGCTTTTCTGTTTATCATCATGGTACAGGATTGCCTTTCTGTACTGCCGTGACCAGGGGGGTGATGTCGGGTCGTGGCTGTCCCAGAATATATCAAGCAACTCTTTATAGGAAAGCATTCCCGGGTCGTAATCTATTTGTATCACCTCTGAGTGATTACCCAGATTATGATATGTCGGATGAGCTGACGATCCCCCTGCGTATCCTACACGGGTACGAACAACTCCGGGCATACTCCCGAACCGGGAGTCAGGACCCCAGAATCACCCCAATGCAAATGTTGCTGTTTCTATTACTGCCGGTATAATTTTATCTATTAGCGGATGAACTGCATGTATCGAATCCGGATGTTCTGTTTTCATTATGGTATTGCCTCTTTTGTCTTCCATGAGAATCACTACTCCCAGTATAAGGGGTAACGATATCAAGGTTATAAGTCTTAATCTGAAGTTCATTACATACCCTTCTTTTTTTCCCTCATATCATCAGGCATGGTTTGATGCTGGATATTATCCTTCATGTCTTTACTTTCAAATAGCATCAGATATTTCCCGTATCCCTCTTCTTCGAGTTTTTTTACTGGGATGAAGCGCAGAGATGCCGAATTCATACAGTAGCGAAGTCCGGTAGGTTCAGGACCGTCATCAAACACATGGCCGAGGTGGGAATCTGCATATCTGCTTCGCACTTCTGTCCTTGTCCTGAAAAAGCCTCTGTCCTCTTTTTCAACTATGTTTTCAGGTTCAAGAGGTCTGGTGAAACTTGGCCAGCCTGTTCCTGACTTATACTTGTCCAGAGAACTGAAGAGAGGTTCTCCTGAAACGATATCAACATATATCCCCGGTTTTTTATTGTCCCAGTATTCGTTGTCAAAGGCCCGTTCCGTATCATCTTTCTGGGTCACCTTGTATTGCAGCGGTGTCAGATTTTTCTTTATTTCATCTGGTGAAGGTTTCATGTACGTTTTCTCCGACATTTTCTGTGCAGAAACGTCCATGTCTGAGGTGTATGCATTGGTCATAGCGATACACAGGAGAACGATCAGCAGTGTATTTATTAAAATTTTCATATTGAACATATCCACCTCCTGAAATCACCTGTTTGACAGGAAAGGTGAGACATTGCCCCACCTTCCCTTTCTCTACTCATATTATTGTCAATCATCCTCCTCTTTGTCATCATCATGATAACTGCCAACCCTCTCAATGACTATCCGGGCAACAGGATTTCTCCAGTCATAAATATTGTCCAGGAGACTTCCTATTCCATGGATTCCCGGGTGGATGTGAACATATCCTTCTCCATCTTCAACACTGAGGGCATCTCCATCACACACCGGACCGGGGATGTTGGCGCACAATTCATCATTTATCTCAGTTCCGGCGTCGTATGCAGGTGACACATACATTACTGATCTGTGACCCCTGGGCGCCTTTACGCCATTCAGCGCGAAAAAACCGTCGTTTGTCGGTATCAACATGGCAGCAAGGCTAATATGGCGAAATCCTCCTGTACGTTCAAGCTTCACCACTGTAGAATCACCGGGCATAAGAAGACCTTCAGATGTTGCTATTTCTGCAACTCTCGGATTGCCTGCCATCATCGTGGATAAAGGCTCGGTATTTCCTGACTCTGCCAGTATCCCGAGCGACTTGCTTGCGGGCGATCCCGGGGTAAACAGACTGACACCTTTTTTATGGTTCAGTACTATGGTCGGCGTAAACGTCTGGTTGCTCGTCATATTCGTTATGGTTACTTTATAATAACCTCCATACCTGTCAGCATAACCATTTGTGATGAGTAAAGTTAATGCCATCAAGCACCCAATAATTATCAATACTTTCTGTTTCATTTGTCTCCCTCCTTTACATTCAATATACAGGCGTATTATAAATTAATATTTCAAGACCCCCTTTCATTTCATTTGCCTGCTTATCAGGAGATAGTGAACAGTGTCAATACAGAGTCTCTATCCCCTGTTGATTAAGAGGATAACAGGAGAAGATCACGAGTTTATCACGAAAATATAACGTTTATGTCACAACAAAAAGTTCAACAATTGTTCAAAATAGTTCAAAGTTAGTTCAAGATTGTAATAAACTGACCTGCAACAAGGAGGCAGGGCATACATTTTGGAATTAATAAATAGGGAAAGAACAATTGTTGAACCACTATTGAACTACTATTGAACCACTTTTGAACTACTATTGAACAATGTTGAACAGTTGTTTTATTTATAAACCGGCAGGTGAAAGGTAAATGTAGTCCCTGAATTCTGCACGCTCGTTACCTCGATAGACGTCCCGTGCAATTCCAGGATTTTTTTTGTCACGGCAAGACCCAGCCCTGAATGAGAAGACTTGCCCTTTCTGCTTCTGTCAGTCTGATAGAACCGGTCGAATATGCGGGGAAGTGCATGCTCAGGTATGCCGCAGCCTGTATCACTTACCTGTACAGTGATTTTTTCCTGATCATGGTCAGTCAGCACGATGCTGATAGATCCTTCTTCAGGTGTGTAACGAAGCGCATTGTCCAGCAGGTTTTCCATGACCCGCTCGATCATCGCTATATCAGCATAGGCAAACGGTATTTCCTTTCCGATATTTGTCACGATGTTGATCTTCCGTTCCCTGGCGGTTAACGCAAATTTCTGTACGATATCCTGTACCAGCTCACTCAGGCTGAACGGTTCTGCATGTACGACCATGTCATCTGCCTCAAGTTTGGCAAGTTCAAAAAGATCACTGATTAATTTGCTGAGACGCTCACAATGGCTGACCGCTATTTTTAGATAGTTTCTCCGCTCCTCTGATGACAGGCTCTCATCTTTTAACAGAAGGGTCTCAATATATCCCTGCATGGTTGCCAGAGGCGTCCGCAGGTCATGTGATACATTTGCTACCAGCTCACGTCTCATTGCGTCAGACTTCTCCAGTTTATCCATCTGGGAGTTGATTCTTTCTGTCATTTGCCAGAATGTCAGGCCGAGCCTGTCTATTTCATCATGCATGCTCTCATGGCCGCTTAACGGTAGATGATGTTCCTGCAGAGGCATGCCGCTTTCATATTTTTCCATAACAGCTGCAAGGCGTTTTAACCGCCGTGTCAGAAATGCAAAGATAATCAATCCGGCTATCAATGCAACGATAAGGCTTATCGCTATTACCCGGATACTGAGCTGGAGAATATAACTCCCCTGGATTTTCTGAATGATAGTGTCATATGTCTCACCACCCAGAATTACGTACAGATATCCTTCAAGTCTGTCTTCCGGTTTAATAGGAGCAGCAGTAAAAACCTTTTTCCCGTTTGCATCCCGCGGATCATCGCCGAGCAGAGGCAGGGGAACCTGCCCGCTGATCATTTGTTTTACAGGCACAAGATCAACTCTCTTACGTTTTACCCTGCCGGGCTCTGCAGAAAAAGCAAGGATGCTGCCCTCGCGGTCAAGGAGGTAAATCTCAATACTTGGATTTATCACCATGAGCATATGAAATATTTCCTTGAGAGCTTCCTGATTGACCTGATTGTCCTGCAGAATAATTTGTTCAGCTACGATGAGACCGGCAAGTTCCCGGTTGAGCTTCTGGTTAACTTCCTGCTGATATTGCTCGGTTGCATAAACGCTGATAATAATAAAAGAGACCCCTATTAAAAAAAATAATCCGAGCAGCACAAGGGCCAGTTTTGCATACAGTGATCTCAGCATCAGTCACCTTCCCGGCTGAAGTCGGCAAATTTATATCCAACTCCCCAGACCGTGAGGATATAGCGCGGCTGGGCCGGGTTTTCTTCTATCTTGGAACGAAGGCGGTTAATATGAGAGTTGACGGTATGCTCATACCCTTCATGACTGTATCCCCACACCAGGTCCAGTAATTGCGACCGTGTATAGACCCGTCCCGGATGCTGTGCAAAATGTAACAGCAGGTCAAATTCCTTCATCGTTACATCAATCGGTTTGCCATCAAGCGTCACACTCCGCTTTTCAATGTCTATTTCCATATCCCCTGCAAGGATATTATCAGGCACCTCTTCAGTTTCATGATTCTTCATCTTGTCCACCCGCCGGATTATTGCTTTTACTCTTGCCATAAGTTCCATAATGCTGAACGGTTTTGTCACGTAATCATCAGCCCCGATTTCAAGACCGATGACACGGTCCATTTCAGAGGATTTTGAAGTCAGCATCAATATGGGAACATAGGAGGATTTACTGCGCAGGCGTTTGCAGATTTCAAGGCCGTCAAGACCGGGCAGCATAAGGTCCAGAATGATAAGGTCATACTGGTCAGCTTCTGCCTTTGCAACACCAGAGACACCATCAAGCGCAATGTCAACGATAAATGAAAGATCCCTCAGGTGCAGCTCAAGCAGTTGGGCGAGTTCCCTGTTGTCTTCGATGATCAGAATACTTTTTCCCATAGTAACAGACCTGTATCCTGTTTATATTACAATTTTATTATAATCATCAATTATCACAGAAAAGTCACGAAATAGAAATGTAAGGGCACGTAGCAACGTGCCCCTACGGGTTAGATCTGCAGCGTCAGGCATTTTGCGCTTCCCCCTGCCTTGATGAATTCCGAGAGGTTGGTTTCATGAATGCGGAATCCACGATTAGTCAACAGCTTTACTGTCTCAGGGCAGCGATAATGCATGATGATATCTTTTCCAATAACTATGGCGTTGCAGACAAACCTGTTTGCTTCGTTTTTCGGTACAGGAATGGGATCAGGAATATTTTCTTCTATGACTTTCTGTCCGTACCTGTCAAACGCAGGGGGATAATACAGTACGGTTTTTGATGAGACAGGCGCGAAACAGGTATCAAGATGATAATATCTTTTCTTTGCAAGCTCAAGAGAAAGGACCTGTACCCCCAGTGTTTCTGCAATCAGGCTATGCGCCCTGATGTCTGATCTGAAGCGGTAAGCTGCAAAGAGTGTATTACCGACAAACAGGGCATCACCTGCTCCCTCAAAAAAAATATCAGGTGGCATTTCTATTACATTCAATCCCTGCTTCTCAAACCATTTCCTGAAATGTTTTGCTTCTGCTTCACGTTCTTTATGTCGAAACCGGGAAAGAAAAACCCTGTTATGCACGGGCAAGCCTGCATTGGCCGTAAAAACCATATCAGGGAGCCCCTTCTCAGGCTTAATGAGATCGATCTCACAGTTTAATCCTGTAAGAATATCAAACAGGTTTTTCCACTGGCGGTCTGCCCTGGCAGGATCGCTTGGCCGGGTGAGCTTCATCCAGGGATTGATGACATACCGGATTGCGTATTGGTCCGGCGGACACATAAGGAGCTTTACTTTTTGATTATTCATGAGATCAAACTTTTGATGTAACCAGCATGCGGGAGAGTTCACGCAGGAAAAGCTCGGCATCTGTGACAACTCCTGCGGCCTGAAAGCTTCCCCTGTCTATGAGTTTGGTAACGACTGAAGGGTTTATATCGACACACACGACGTTAACCGATGCCGGTAGAAGATTGCCAACCGCAATGGAATGTAATGTGGTTGCTATCATTAAAACAAAGCCAACGCCCTTTAATCGCTTACGCATCGCCTGCTGTGCCTCAATTACATCAGTAATGACTTCAGGAAGAGGTCCGTCATCACGGATCGAACCTGCGAGGATAAAAGGGATTCTGTTTTTGACACATGTATACATGACGCCGCTCTTTAAAATTCCCCTGTTAACTGCTTTGCGGATACCGCCTGCCTTCCGGATTGTATTAATTGCCCGTACATGGTGGCCATGGCCCCCTTCAGCGCTTTGACCGCGATTCAGGTAAATACCCAAGGAAGTTTTATACAGGGCATACTCAATATCATGGACCGCGAGGGCGTTGCCGGCAAACAACAGGTTTATGAACCCTTTTTTCAGCAATTTCTCGAGATACACCCCGGCATCTGTGTGTACAATGGCCGGACCGCCAACCAGCAGTATTTTTTCACCTTTCTTCTTTGCCTGTTTCATGCGGAAGGCTATCTCCTGGATGACTATCTCCTTGGGTTTTTCAGGAGAAACCCGGCTCCGCATAAATTGAAATTCATCTTTTTCTTTTTGCTGCGTCTGAGGTATAACACGAATCCCTTCATCTCCCACAACCACGAAATCACCTTTCCTGATATCAGCCATGGGCGCTGTTGCGGCCCGCTTATGTTTCAAATCAACAATAATAGCACAGTCCATTTCAGGCCTGCCAACAGGTATCCACCTTTTGCCAACCAGAATATCTGTTTTCAAATTTGTTGTGGAATAAAAATTATCAGGCAACATACCGTTTCGTGTCGCCCTGACAAGCACAACCTCATGCGCTTTCTCTATCTCAATGCCCTGTCTCTTTATACGCATCATGATACGTTTTAAAAGTTCAGGGCTTGAAGCAGAAACCTTTATCAGGGCTTTTGAGGGATTTTGTCTGGTTCTGCCGATCTCGATTTCTTCAATCGAAAAATCTCCGCCCAGCTCTGTAATCTCATCCAGTACCTTGGGCAGGGTCAGGGAGTCAATAATATGTCCGGATAATATGACTGTCTCAGAAATCATTTAGACCTCTTATGCGTTTTCATAAAAACCAAACCATGATAGAACCTATCTCAAAATCTAAGTTTATCCTAAATAAGGCAACTGTTGTCATTCCCGCAAGCGAAGCGCGACGGGAATCAAACGTGTAAGATTCTGGACAAGCCAGAATGACAGGAGTTTCTTCAGAGATGACAGGACATATCAGCTGATAAAAGTGTAACCCCGGCTTTCTGCCAGCAGATAAATTTTATCATATTGCTGCTGAATAATTTCGATTTTTTCGTTATCTCTTGATATACTTTTTAATATTGAACAAAACATCTATTTTCAGATAAAGAATACAACATGTTAGAAAACAGGATTCAGGACATAGGGGCCGAGATATTTTCCTTAGTGAAGGGTGAAGTCCCCTCTGTTTTTGATAAGAAGAAATGGACAGGCGAGCTCATGGAGTGGGCAATGAAGGATGATGATTTTAAGGTCCAGCTCCTGAGGTTTATTGATGTATTGCCGTCACTGCAATCTGATGCACTTGTCGTAAGAGTGCTGAAAGAATATTTTGCAGATGAAAAAATAACCCCGATGCTTCTCAAGTGGGGCATTAAAGGCCTTTCTGAAAAAGGACTGCTCCCGAAAATCGCAGGAAAAGTAATACATGCTAACGTGGAAGCGCTTGCAAAACAGTTTATTGCAGGCAAAGATCCAGAGGCGGCGATACCGGTTCTTCATGCACTAAGAAATCAAGGGTATGCAGTGGCTGTTGATCTTTTAGGCGAAGTTGTCCTCAGTGAAAGAGAAGCCGGCGCATACACTGCAAGATATATGGAACTTCTGGATTTTCTCGAAGGGGAAGTTGCCACGTGGGAGCAGACCCCTGTTCTGGACATGGACCACAGCGGCCCCATTCCCGGACAGAATATCTCCATTAAAGTATCCTCTCTTTATTCACAGCTTGATCCGATTGATTGGGATGGTTCAATAGAAGAGGTCAGGAAAGCCCTGAGACCGGTGTTTGACAGGGCACAGGCAACCGGAGCATCCATAACACTGGACATGGAGCATTACCATATTAAGGACCTTACCATTGCGATATTTAAGAGTATCATGGAGGAGTATAAGGACTATCAGCATGCAGGCATTGCCCTGCAGACATATTTACATGATACCGGGAAAGACGTTAATGATCTTATAACATGGACAAAAAAGAACAGGACACGGATATCAATCCGTTTGGTGAAAGGCGCATACTGGGATTATGAAACAGTCATAAGCAAAGACCGGGGATGGCCCCTTCCTGTGTTTTTAAATAAAGCAGAAACTGACCTGAGCTATGAAGAACTCACAAAGGTGCTTCTGGATAATACGGAATACATCAGGCCTGCCCTTGCTACACATAATATCAGAAGTATCAGCAACGCGATTGCACATGCTGATACACTGGGTCTGCCGAAAAATGCATATGAGTTCCAGGTGCTCTATGGCATGGCTGAACCGATACGGGCAGCCCTGCAGAAAATGGGCCATCGGGTCAGGGTGTATGCTGCAGTGGGCGAATTAATCCCTGGAATGGCCTATCTGGTAAGAAGACTCCTTGAGAACATCTCCAACGAGTCATTTCTCAGGAAGTCATTTGTTGAAAACATGACAGTCGGTGAACTGATACAGGCTCCTCAGGCAGTAACTGACAGACCGGATGAAGAACCTCAGGACATCGATACGTTCAGAAACGAGCCCTTCACGGATTTTTCAAAACAGGAAAACAGGGAGGAAATGCAAAAGGCATTAACAAAGGTAAAAAAGCATTTTGGTTATGCGTATCCTCTCTATGCAGGGGGAAAAGAACTGCGAACCGATAGTATGATTGTCTCGAAAAATCCAGCGAAACCTGATGAGATTATAGGATCAGTTTGTTCGTCAACAAGGGAAATTGCTCAACAGGCCCTTGAAGAAGCCGGATCAGCACAGGAAGCCTGGAGAAATACTCCGGCTGAGGAACGTGCCGGGTTATTATTCAGGGCAGCTGAAGAGATGCGGAATAACAGATTTGATTTGTCAGCGCTTGAAGTATTTGAAGTTGGAAAGACATGGCCGGAAGCTGATGCTGATGTGGCAGAGGCAATAGACTTTCTTGAATATTATGGCCAGGAGATGATAAGACTCGGCACCACCCGCCACCTTGGACATTATCCGGGCGAGTACAATGAGTACTGTTATGAGCCCAGGGGCATTGGTGTGGTCATTTCTCCATGGAATTTTCCGATCGCCATACCAACGGGTATGATTGCAGCAGGGATTGTAGCCGGCAACTGTGTTCTGTTTAAGCCCTCGGGATTGTCACCTGTTTCAGGGTTTAAGATCATGGAGATATTCAGGCGTTCCGGATTGCCGCAGGGAATATTACAGTTTCTGCCAGGCCCGGGCGTTGAGGTCGGTGAGTATCTCGTCAGTCATCCGGATACAGACTTTATTGCGTTTACCGGATCAAAGGATGTGGGATTAGGAATCGTCAGACATGCGGGTGAAGTAAGGTCAGGACAAAGAAATGTAAAAAAGGTCATAGCAGAAATGGGAGGGAAAAACGCCATCATTGTTGATGAAACAGCTGATATTGATGAGGCTGTTAAAGGTGTGCTGGGATCTGCGCTTGGATTTCAGGGTCAGAAATGCTCGGCCTGTTCCCGGGTGATCGTTGTCGGTGACATGTACAGCCGGTTTTGTGAACGGCTTAAAGAAGCAATGGAGAGCATACGCATAGGCCCTCCGGAAGATCCGTCCAATGTTATGGGGCCTGTAGTTGATAAGGCGGCACAGGACAAGATCAGCGCCTATATTGAACTTGGCAAAAGCAAAGAACAAACCCTTCTGTTAAGAAAGGTTGAGGAAGAGGGGTATTTCTGCGGGCCTGTTATCTTCACTGACGTTCATCCTGACTCCAAAATTGCACAGGATGAAATATTTGGCCCTGTACTCAGCGTGATGAATGTTAAGGATATTGATGAAGCTTTAGCAGTGGCCAATAATACCATCTATGCATTAACAGGCGGATTGTACTCGAGGAGTCCATCCAATATCACAAAGGTAAAAAATGAACTGAGGGCAGGGAATGTATACATAAACAGGAAGATCACGGGCGCCATGGTCGGGAGACAGCCATTTGGCGGGTTCGGCATGTCCGGTGTTGGTTCCAAGGCAGGCGGACCGGATTATCTCCTTCAATTTATGAATCCCAAAAGTATAAGCGAAAACACGATGAGAAAGGGGTTTACACCGGAACAGCATTCGTAGGGGTTTGATGAATCAAACCCGTCAACGCATGATGGAAATCTTTTGTTATAATCAGAGGGGTACCTGAAGGCATGCCTTCATTTGAAGGTGAAATAACTGTAGAAGAAAGGGAACTGATCATACAATACATGAAAGGTTTAAGGTGAGCATGGATTCTATTGATAAGATATATGGATACAGATCGTACGACACGCATAAGGCATTAAAACAAAAGGCTGATGTTCTAAAAGTGTACAGTCAATTGTGCAAGGTAAGGATATCCACGTTTGCTGCACTTTCTGCTTTAACAGGCAGTATCCTTGTATCAGGAGACATAACATCTGCAATGCTTATTACGATGGCGGGAGTATTCTTTCTGGCCTGTGGTGCCGGCTCACTCAATCAATACCAGGAGAAAGATATAGATGCCATGATGATCCGAACACAATCCAGGCCGATCCCGGCAGGGGAAATAAAGGCGTCTCATGCAATACATATGACGGGTGTCTTCTTTACCATTGGTTTCTCAACACTTGCTGTAATGGAAAATTTCCTCCTCATGGGTCTCGGGCTGTTCGCTCTTGTCTGGTACAACCTTGTTTACACAAACCTTAAACAGGTGACCGCCTTTGCTGCTGTTCCAGGAGCAATCGTAGGTGCCATCCCTCCTGCCATGGGATGGGTTGCAGGAGGAGGCAGTCTGTATGACCACGCATTACTGCCAATATGTTTATTTTTCTTTATGTGGCAGGTCCCTCACTTCTGGTTTTTGTTATTTTCCCATGAAGAGGACTATAAAACGTCTGATTTCCCTGCATTAGTAAAGATATTTAACAGGGATCAATTTGGCAGGATAGCGAGCATATGGACGATGGCAACGGCAGTGGCATTGTTTTTAATCCCTTTATTCGGAATTATGCTCTCTGATATTGCACTGTTGCTGCTGGGCATTGCATCAGTGTGGCTTGTATGGCGTGGATCATCTCTTGTGCATAGGACAAATGAAGGCGATGCCTGCCATGCAGCATTTAAAAGTATGAATATGTATATATTATTTGTTATGGCTGTTCTCAATATCGAAAGATTATTTAACCTGTAATCAAGAAAGAAGCCATCTGAAGAATAGTCAGGACCATACCTGCGTTTCCAGGTATAAGCGCAGGGCTGTAGCAGTACGAAACTTCTTGAGAATAAGTGAACGTTTAAGACCACAGCAGATTTCTTTCACCTCCCGGGGCTGTTTACTGTATCGAGCCCGGCCGCCCAGCGCATCATAGAAGATTCTGATAAGATCGCATATGTCATCGTTCATATTTTCCCTGCGCGCTCTACCCCAGTGAAAAAAGTCGAGCAGCTTAAGCTCATATGATAATCCATGCCTGCGCATAATAATATTTTCTGGATGCAGGTCACCATGATATTCTCCAAAACGGTGCATGCACTCCAGACTTTCGCTCAGCGCGTGCAGCAGATGAATCCCCTGAAAGATATGCAGTCTCTTTCCCGGAAGACGGGACAAATAGTCTGACAGGAGTTCACCTTCAACATATTCCGAAATTAAAATGGTAAGGGGATTTTTTTTATATGTTATAGTTTCACGTGTATGATATTGAATTACTGAAGGACATTCTCTCAGGGCATACAGTTTCCTTGCATAAGCATCAGATGCCCTGTTTTTTGGATTACGCTCGGGAAAGAACAGCTTGGCTGCACGTTCAATATTAGTACCCAATTCCCTTATATTGTAAACTTCACCCTCCCATCCGCTGCCAAGCCTGGATATTACCTCATATTTCCTTGCCAGAATACGGCCGGGCTCCAGATTGAAAGATTCTTTGATTGTTTTCTTATTCATGTAAGATCTTGCATCACCTGTAAGGTTAATTCATTATATGCAACATACATGAATGATTGATGTTACGGTGATCTTTTTTATTCACTCTTCCATCAATAACAGCATAATCATTTAATCAGATTCTGCAAGAGATTCAGAAAAGGATTCCCCCTGCCTGCATTAAATAATCCCGAATCCTGAGACCTCTCTTATTTGAAATCATTTGGTTCATGTGACTTTCACAACAGCCTCGCCCTCAACAACAATCAGTCCCTCAGTGTTGATGCAAAGGGTGCGCAACGTGACTATCGGTTTGTCCGCTCTAATTTTTACTATTTCTACCGAGGCGGTGACTTGTTCCCCAATCAAAACAGGTCCTTTGAAACGCAGGCTTTGTCCTAAGTAGATAGATCCCTTTCCTGGAAGTTTAACGCCCACAAGCGCCGAGAACAGACTGGCAATGAGCATTCCATGTACGATTCGTTGACCAAAGACAGATTCTTCTGCAAAACTTTGGTCCAGGTGAATCGGATTGGTATCTGCAGAAAGGTTGGCAAACTGATTGACATCCTCTTCGGTAAACGCTCTACTCAGCGAGGCCCTGTCTCCAACTTTTAAAGTATGTATCATGTCAAGGCATCTCAAATTATGAAAAATTGATTTTTAGTAATGGATATAGTTTCAGGGGGATTTTTCATTCATCTTTTGACTGTCTGCCTTTTCCTTCCAGATAAGCACGCCATGGTATCCAGTAGTATTTTTCCCATCCCTGATTCGCGTCATCAAAGTCATGGTCCGGCACATTTACGTGGACAAGTTCAATGCGACAATTTTCTCCCTCAGGCCAGAAAGTCAGGATGAGCGTTGAATCAAGGTCTTCAGACTTCCAGTGTGCTGCACGCCATGACTGGACAATCAGCCGGCCGGGGATAACATGCAACATCTTCCCCAGAAGCATCTTATTGAAGGCATGAAACTCAGCGCCGGCTTCCCTGCTGATCTGTACAGGTGAACCGGTAATCTCACCGTGGATTTTGGCGTCCAGATACATATCATATAGCTGTTCTGCCGGGCCATGAAGAATGACTGTCTGCTGAATGATACGAGGCATATGTGTAAAGTCCTCCTGATTATAAAAATGCTATTCTTTTGGAAACTGAAAAGATATGATTTAAATCATACACGTTAGACGGATGACCGTATCTGTTCTTTGGGCAGGGTCGCTTCAATACTTTTAACGGGTAACTCCTGCAAGCCATTTTAAAGTATAAACCTGCCGGACTACCACTAATTACTGAAATTGGAAGGAATCCGCTATATTCTATCGAAGTTCAACGTCGATAGAATATGTTTAATTGCTTTTTGAGGAGTTGTAATGTGTCTCTTTGATATATAAGAGCAGAAACAGGGAGGTTTTGAAAAATTATAATCCGGAAATTATAATATTAAAACAAATGGCAATGCATAAAAGGGGTGATACACAGATTAAGCGTGAGTTCTGGCTTCGCCAGGGACGTCAGTTTCTGGCTATAGCGGTAGCGCTCTTTTTTGTTATATTGATGGCCGTACTCTATAAACGCAATGATCTGGTGGGAGAATTCTCAAAAAATGCTCTTGTGGCAGGGCAGCTTTCAGTAATAATTGCATTTATCGGTTTTACCGCATTTAACTGGAGATGCCCCTCATGTAAAAAATATCTTGGCAGTGATATTAATAAGCGTGCATGCAGGCATTGCAATAGCAGATTAAGATAATAGATCTGCATGGGGCGCTGCCCCAAACCCCGGTTCATTCTTTTGTGCGGCCAAAAGAACGGAACCAAGAAAAGGCCGCCCCAGCACCGATTTCTTCACGGTTCTTTACACAAGCTCGGGGAATTAATTGAAACTCCCCTCGGTCAGACACCAATTAATTCTATTCCCTCAACAAGCCAAGAACCTAAAATCGCTGAAAGGGGAAGTCAAATCCCCCCTGACCCCCCTTTTCTAAAGGGGGGACTTCGAGAACATATTCATTAATGTATCTTTAGATTTTTTTAATTCCCCTTTAGCGAGTTTAGGTGATGAAGGGAGCTGGAGGGATAAGAATTTGTTTGTGTCTGACCGAAGGGAGTTTAAACAAATTCCCCGGAAGCGGACTGAAGAGCCGTTTAAAACTCGGTATTGGGGCGCCTTCTTTTGGTTCCGTTTTCTTGGGCGTGCAAGAAAATGAACCGGGGTTTGGGGCAGCGCCCCATGGTAATAAATCAATAACTCATTTTGAAACCATGAGATTCTGAAATAAATTCAGAATGACACTGAAGCCATATGCCGAATTGTCGGACAGTCTCCTTGCTGCGGGGGAGTTCATTTGACAAAAATTTAATGAATAGCGAATATGTAATAGCGAATTCATGGCAGCAATGCAGCATGGTGATGCAGCTGTATGCCGGCCATATACATCTATGGTAATCTCTACAACAGGAGATATGTTATGGTGAAATTATTTCACAAGGTTTCAAAAAAGGCAGGACTTATGCCCGGCTCGCCTGTATTTGTGGGAGAACAAAAGGCTGATGAGGTAAGAATTACAGTCATCGACTATGATACGGAACACTATGAAGTCAAAGAACTGGATAATGTCGAGGAGTGCTGCCCCTTTAAAGAACAGCAGACCGTAACGTGGATCAATATTGACGGCCTTCATGAGATCGAGGTGATACAGGAACTGGGTAAGTGCTACGGCTGGCATCCGCTTATAGTTGAAGATATCCTGAATACCCATCAGCGCACCAAAATGGACATATTTGATGATCATATTTTCATGGCACTTAAAATGCTCATGTATAACAGCAGGGAAAAAAGCCTGGGCGCAGAACAGTTAAGCCTCATCATGGGGGGAAATTATGTTATCACCTTTCAGGAAATACAGGGGGATATCTTTGACCCGGTTCGGAAGAGAATAGAAACCAGCAAGGGTAAAATCAGAAAAATGGGGGCCGATTACCTTGCGTATACAATAGTCGATGCAGTCGTGGACAATTACTTCACGGTCCTTGAAAACATAGGGGATGAAATTGAGGACATGGAAGAGGAACTGGTGTCTAACCCTTCTCCCGATACATTGCAGCGAATTCACGATCTGAAAAGAGAAATGATATTTATTCGTAAATCAGTCTGGCCGCTGAGAGAGATCATTAGCGGTTTGCAGCGCGAAGAAACGCCGTTGATACAGGAGTCGACCACTATATACCTCCGGGACCTCTATGATCATACGATTTCGGTAATAGATACGGTGGAGACGTTCAGGGACATGATATCGGGCATGCTTGATGTCTACCTTTCGAGCATCAGCAACAGGATGAATGAAGTAATGAAGGTCTTAACGATCTTTGCGGTAATCTTTATACCCTTAACGTTTATTGCCGGCATTTACGGGATGAACTTCAATCCGGAAAAAAGCCCTTTTAATATGCCCGAGCTGAACTGGTATCTGGGTTATCCGTTTGCCCTCGGCCTGATGGTGATTGTTGGAGTTGTGATGCTGTTTTATTTCAAACGAAAGAACTGGATGTAGGAAACAGCTGCCCCCGGGCTTATACAGCAGGCGACAGTCCGTTATTCCGTGCCTGATTCATCCTGCTGGTTCAAGACCCGCACATCGAGAGGCTTCAGCGTATCAAGGTGGACATCTCTCTGAGGAAATGCAATGATGATACCTGCCTCGCGGAAGAGGTTGTCAATGCGGAAACGTAAATCGCTTTCTATCATTCTCCGGTCCATAACCCGCTGTATGCGTACCCAGAAATAGAGATCGAACACCAGAGAATTGTCTCCAAAATCACTGAAGAGAACAAACGGTTCCGGGGAATCCATAACTTTTTTATGCTCTTTTGCAGCCAGTAGCGTCAACTTCTTCACCTGCCGGGTATCTGATCCGTATATTACTCCCACCGTAATCTGCGCGCGGATCTCATGATCGGCAAGGGTCCAGTTAACAATATTCTTTTCCAGAAAACTGCTGTTGGGAACAAGGATGTGCATATTGCCCGGGGTCCTGACGCGGGTACATCGCGTCCCGATATCCTCTACGATGCCGTAATTGTTGTCCACTTCAATAACATCGCCGATCTTGACCGGCCGCTCTACCATAAGAATAAAACCGCTTATGAAATTGTTGATCAGGTTCTGGGCGCCGAACCCGACACCAATAGCAATCGCGCCGCCAAAAAGCGTAAAAACCGTTAAGGGTATATTGACGGTCCGTAGTGCAAAGAGGATGATGAACAGGAGGGCAACATAGTACAGCACCTTCTCAACTGCCGCTGCTGCTGTCTGGTCCAGATGTGTGGCTGTTAACAAACGTACGTTCATTAATGACCCACAATTCAAATTCCCATAATTTCAATATATTGTTCCACAGACCCTCGAGTTTGCCCTTTAAGGGGACGGTTCTCCGCTTTGAATCAATTTCACTGATCAGGCGCTGCTGCAGTTCTCTTGCCTCGAGGACCAGAGAGAGAAATTCCAGGTCACGGTCGCTGGACGTGCGAAGGGCGTTCATCTGCGTTTCCGCATTCTCTTTTAAAACAGGATCGGCCCCTTCTTCAGACAGCTGTTTTTCTACAGCTGTCATTTGCGACTGCAGTTTGTTCTGACGGGCCTGAACGACACGCACTCCTGCTTCCACGCTTTTTATAAACGAAGCTGCCTCATCCTTCCAGAGCTTCAGTTCACCGTAGTCAAGGTCGGGACTCAGGAGGGCATAACGCCGCTGCCATAGCTGTTCTTGCAGATTCAACATCTGGTTAATGATTTCAGTCTGTTCCAGTACACTCTGATATGTACCTCGCCAGGCCTCCCGTGCTTTAAGGTAAGATGAGGCCCTGGCCCTGATCTCGACTCCGGCCCCCTGCGAGGCTTCATACTGTTTCTGGGCTTCCAGCCACTTACTCTCCACTTCCTCCTGCTCCTGCATAAGAACCGAGATACGATCGCGGAGGTCATTCCGTTTCCCATTTATTTTAGCGAGATGATTATTCAGGTCTTCCTGATCAAATGCGAGATGTGCCTTAATCCAGTCAGCGTCTTTTTGCGCAAGCTTCTTTTTTAATTGTGCAAGGGTTATGAGTGTATCTGTATTTTCGCGTGATATTTTCTGGAATCGAAGATTGCCCTGGGCAAGCTCCTCTTCAATTTTTGCTGTTGCATATTTCCAGTTCAACAGCAGAAGGTCCTTACCTTTTTTTTCGGAATCAATCTGTTCTTTGATACCGCGCAGTTTCTGGCTGATGAGTTCATGCCTGGTTTGTGCATCCTCGAGACTTCTTTTTATGAATTTCAGGGTCGCATTTGCCGTTAGTTCCTCCTGGTCGGCTGCAGTCAATTTATCAAGAACAGGATCAAATACGCTTAGTGAATACGGAGGGGCATCGGTGACCGAGCGGTCATGTTCGGCATCGGACATCCTGCGCAGGTTTTCTTCTTCTTTTTTTAAAGATGCCCTCCTGTTCAGCGACGTGATGAGACGCTGATAAACAGCCTCAAGACTCCGGAGTACCGCGTTTCTTTCTTTTATGTCATTCAGCGGCACGTCAGGTTTCCGGTCTGCCCGGCCCTTCCCGTCAGCTTCAGATTCTTTTAATAATTCCCTGATGTCCTTTAATCTGTCTTGAACCTGGGATGACGGGTCTGTTTCGGCGGAGGAGAGTTCTTTTATAATTAATGTTGATCCATTCTCTTGAGCATGGCTGCGGTCCGGAGAGATGAAAATACAGGCGGTCAGAGAAATGGTGATTAATAAAATGGATAGGATATGTTGACGTTCTGTCTGATTCATAATAAATATTTCTTCAAACTTTAAAATGACCCTCAAATTTTATTATTATCTTCGGGTTTAATACCCCGTGGCTTGCTGCGGGGTAGTTCATTCAGGGCAATCTTATAATATATCATTCAATCAGAATTCTCTGCTGGGCTGAAACGAACAGAACATCATTCAGCTCAGGATGACGCAAGAAGAGTTCAATCCCTTTTTCCTTGAGGAGTTCATCAGTAAACCCTAATATAACAAGATCAGCCATGGAAGAACGTAATTCTACAAGCTGGTCAAAGTTATCCCTATCATCGGTGGGAATGATCTTTATATTCTTTTCAGATATGGGGATGCGGCCTGCTGCAAGCATTTCCTTGAGCTTTATCGTCTGTTCATTTGCCTGATCGCTGGGGAAAGCCGCAAACACGCTGATTTCTGCATGATGCCAA
>CALZJD010000006.1 GCA_945787795.1 Thermodesulfovibrionia bacterium
CAGTGAAAGTTCACAAACGATTACTGTCTCGTCAGGAAATGATTATATGTCATCAAGCCAGGGTGTTTTAAGTTTTGATGTTGACGCCAGCGGCGTTGTAACTGTTGACACTACTTCACCATCTCCTCCATCAAATTTGCATAAAAAATAAAGAAAATAAGTGCGGTATTTGGCCACAGATTTCCTCAGATATTTACAATTTTTAAAGAAGCAACGGATAATATATCTTAAGAACTCAAAGACTAAATCATAAAGGATTCCTGACAGTGTCATATGTTCTTCATGGAAAAACACCAGAAGATAACCAAGGCCTTTTAAATTTTATTCAGCTTACATTATTGATATATTCTTTTGGTAGAATTATCATTTCATATCTTACAGAGACACTTTCCAAGTACAAAAAATCATAGTTGTATTATGAATTATAAGTGGTTAACTGTTATTCTTGGTGCGTTAGCTGCATTCTATTTGTTCCATTATTATTTCATTAATTGTGGTCATAAACATGCATTATCTGGCATAAATAAATCGTTTGAAAATACCGGCATTAATATATGGTTTGAGGAAAATTCGAGAAGGATAGGACAAAAGGAATCAGCAAAGAATCTGCCCCATATCTGGGATGGAAGGAAAGTGTATTTGAGTGCTGCCGGAAATGAATATGAACCATTTCAGTTAATCCTTTCTTCTCATTATGATGTAAAGAATATAAGGATCAGGGTTTCAGATTTAATAAATGGAGATAATATTATTGCAGGTGATAATTTCAAAATATATAAAGTCCATTATGTTTCTGCTAAGAGTTACGGGATGCTGGCTGATCCTCTCGTGCCATTAAAGAAAACAATAGACTTGGTTGCTGACAAAAATCAACCTTTATGGATAAGGCTGTATGTCCCGTTACATACAGTAAGCGGAGATTATCGGGGTGAAATATCGGTGCTTGCAGATGGTCTTAAACAAAAAATACCGATAAAGTTTCACGTATGGGATTTCTCGCTTCCGGAAAGATCTACATTGTTCAGAGTATCACCACATTGGAAATCATCCAGCTTCGTAAAAGAGACATATGGCTTACCGGACAACTATAAAGAGCTAGTTTATTTATTCTATAAAGAGCTTAAAAGAGCGGGGATTTCTCCGGCCAACTCATTTGATCTGAAGGGTGTTGGTACCGATGGATATCGGGAAGACAAAGGTGTTATAACGATAGACTTTTCAAATACAGATGACCGTTTAAGAAACATTTTTGAAGAACATAAGCTTAATTATATTGATGTTGATTTTTATTATTCACCTGTCGGGCATTATGATAAGCACCGGAATTATCCATTTGAGGGTGTATACGAGGACAGGATAAGCAGGTATGTTTCACTAATAGCAGATCATTACAGGGAAAAGGAATGGTTCTCAAGAATGTGGATACAGCATTATGGTGATGAACCGTGCCAAACCTGTAAAGGAGGAGAGCACTTGCACCCTTCGTATGAGTTTATAAAGGAGTGGTCGGTACTGTCTCATTCTGCTGCACCGGATTTAAAGATACTGCTATCAGAACATCCTACTCCCCAGCTTACCGGTTCAGTTGATATATGGAATGTCCCCTGGCACCTGTTGAAAAGAGCGGATGTTAAGGAGCGACATGAGGCAGGAGAAATGGTGATCACTTATTCTTGCGATAGTAAGATAAAGCATCCTCTCATTAATGAAAGAATAAATTTGTGGAACATTTTTAGTGAGGAAGCGGACGGCTGCTGGTCATGGCATCTGTATAGAATGGGTGATTTTTTATCAGATGATGACAGCAGGAGATATGCAATGTTTTATGATGGAAGATCAATTGGCATAGCTGATGAGCCGGTTATATCTTTGAGGTCTGAGATGATGGGGGAAGCGAAGGAAGACTGGGAGTATTTAAAGCTGATTGAAGAGAAATTTGGCAGGAATATGGCTCTCAGTATAGCCAATATTGTGGCAGAGAGACCCGGTCCCCTGGGTAACGGAAAAGTGGATGAAGAAGGACTATATGCTATCAGGGAGTTTATAGGTAAAAAGCTGGAAATGGGGGAACGGTTTTTCCAGGAGGACTTTCATAATCTTGATCTCATTTCAGAAGCAAAGAATCTGGAAATTGACATGACTAATGAGGGATCAGTGTACCTGGATTTTGCGGAGCCACCAGTAATGTTGGAGAGATTTGAGGATCGGAAAAGGTGGACAAACCGGGGGCCGGTAAAGGCGGAAGTGAGGTCTGATAAAAGAACTGAAGGAGATAGTAGTGTCAGGGTAATCTTCAGAAAAGGCAAGAAAGACCCACGTCAATTTAGCTTCAGTATGACAGAGCTGCCGGTCAGGGACTGGAGTGATTACGATATGCTTGAGTTTGATGTTTATTCAGAAGCACCTCTGTCTCTATTTGATATCTCTATAAACTTTAATAACGAATATGGAAGGGGATATTATATAAATGGTAGTGTGGACTGGCAGCAAGGTGATCAGGTACATTCCTTGGGCATATTTTCATTAAATGGCTCCTTTCCCGGAAAGTGGCGTAATATTAGAATAGACTTTGCAAATCTGTCCGGAAGGTACAGATTGCCTGAAGGCCGGACACGGATTAATTCACTTCATTTTAGAATGGGAAGTGGAGGATCAGTAAATGAGCCGTTACCCGATACCGATTATATTATTTATATTGATAATATGAGACTTTGGAAAAAAGTATATAAGCTTTCGGGAGAGATTGTTTCAACTCCCGTTCAAGTGGCTGGCCGCGCTAATTATATCGAATGGATTACTGACTATAAAACTCCGCCCGGAACAAGCCTGCAGTTTTTTAGCCGATCAGGTGCTACTGCTGAATATGACCCTTCATCATGGGGTGAATGGAAGCCTGCAAAGATAGAGTCCCTTTTTAATGGAAGGTTAATGAGCAGTTCCCTCCCTTATCTACAGTATAAAGCCCTGTTTACATCTGATGGAAATGAGACACCGGAACTCAGAGGAATTACAATTTATCGTGCTGAATTGTAATTGCCCAATATCTTGTAGATAATGTCATTTCTACGAGGAGCGAGGAAAAATCTTAGTGGCTTGCCCTGTAAAGAAATCTCCTGTTTTCGAAATGACAAAGACACATTTATCAAAACTTACAGGGTAATGACGCTGTATAATTAGTTTGCCAGCCATCAGCCAGAAGTAAAGTCATTAGTAATGGAAAAGACAGAACTTAGTTTTAAAAAAGAGAATATAATTTCGCTCGCATTTCTGCTTGTAGCATTCGGGTTTCTATACGGGAGAACCATATTTAGCATGGTTATGCACTGGTCTATTGATGAGAACTATTCCCACGGATTTCTGATCCCTTTTATATCCGGATATATGTTATGGGAAAGGAGGGAACGTATTAAATCTTCTATTGCAGCTCCCACAAATTATGGGCTTCTTTTAATATTTGCAGGTTTTGGAATTTTTCTCATCGGCACTATTTCGGGAGAACTGTTTACGATGAGATTCTCGATGCTTGTTGTCCTTGCGGGAGCTATATTATTTGTCTATGGAAAAGATCTTTTTAAGTCAATTTTATTACCATTTATTTATCTTGTCCTCATGATCCCGATACCCTATATTCTTTATGACTCTATAGCTTTTCCACTGAAGCTGCTTGTTTCAAAATATTCGGTAGAATTTCTGGAATTGATGGGTATTTTTGTTCTCAGAGAAGGAAATATTATCTATCTTGGTGATGTTACCCTAGAGGTGGCAGATGCGTGCAGTGGCATAAGGTCGATTTTGTCACTACTAGCCTTATCATTAGCGTTAGCATTCTTTACCCAGAAGGGATGGGTTAAACAGTCTATACTTGTGTTACTCGCTGTCCCGATTGCCATAATTGTAAACTCCATCAGGGTTATTGGTACAGGCATTCTTGCAAATAAATATGGTTCTGAGGTTGCAGAGGGTTTTTTTCATGAATTTGCAGGCTTAGTGATTTTCGGGATTGCTATAGTATTGCTCATTCTTTCGGCGATTATACTCCGGAAAATTAAAAAGGAGATATGAATAAAAGACTGCTGATCATATCAACAAGTGTTATTTTATTTGCACTTTATTTGAACTTATTTCCCTTTTATGAAGTCGTGCCTCTGAAGAGGCCATTTGCTGATTTTCCGTTAAATTTGAACGGGTGGTCAGGGAAGGAGTATTTTTTTGATGAGAAGATTCTTGATAATCTGAGAGTAAAAGAATATTTATTAAGAGAATACAGAAAAGATAATGACAGGATTTCTGTGTATATAGGATATTATGGGTCTCAAAAGGAAGGGGCCCAGATTCATTCACCAAAAAATTGTCTTCCCGGAGGAGGCTGGTTTAAATTATCCGAGAAAACTGATCAGTTAAATATAGATGGTTTGGGATTGGTACGTTTTGTTGAGTCTGTATATCAAAAAGGGAAAGAACAGGAGATTTTCATCTACTGGTATAAGATGAAGAATACGTATATTACCAATGAATATATTTTAAAGTTATATATGATCATTAATTCCTTGAGATATGGACGGAATGATGCCGCTTTTATCAGACTCTCGAGTCTGGTTAAAAAAGACAGGGTAAAGAATATGCGAGTGATGAAGGTATTTATGGATGATTTCCTGCCCCAGCTTAAGGATTATTTACCGGAGTGACTTTTTCGCTTCTGCAATATTGTTGATTTGAGGCTGTATGAAATCTGATTTTTAATGTTATACCTAAGTCTGTAATCGAGCCAGCCTGCGGTAGGAAAGCATACAGACGTTACTGAAAAGAATGGAATCCGGCTTAAGGACCTGCCTACCGGCAGGCAAGCTGCCGGAATGACGAATAAAGAAACAGACTTAATATACAAAGACCACTCAGCATTCGTTACTGTGTGGTAAAATTCCGTACTTCGCTCTCTACTCTCCCTCCGTTTCCGTCATCTGCAGTTATCTTCCAGTAATAGGTTGTTCCTGTACTTAATCCTGATACATCCTGAGCAATTTCATTAACGGGATTTTTCAGACTATTATCGCTGCCGCCACCGCCGCATGATACTAAAAAAACAGCGCTCATAATAACCATTCCTGACAGGAGTATTATCCTTCTTCTCCCCCTTACGCTACCTGCACAAACTATCCCAAAGAGTAAAAACTCAATGCCAGTGCCTGCAAAATAGGTAGCTTTATTTTCGTTTAGTGCTGTCTGTTCCGGTGCACAGTCTATGAAATATTCGTTATCGCAATATAAAAGAGTATAAGCTAAATTGTCTCCATCAGGATCCGTGGATTCTTCCCATATGAACTGTACCGTTGTTCCCACACCTGTTTGACCGTCTACAGGTGCTATAAGTTTGGGGATGACAGGGGCACTATTCATAGCAGAAGAAAGTCCTGTGCCTTTTACGGTGACTGTTACCGGGGCTTCATCAGGATCATCAGAAGGGATATCAAAGGTATCGTCAAACTGGTCTGCAAGAGAAGGTGAGAACCGGACAGTAAATGTGCAGACTGATGATGGTGCTATAGTCATTCCCGAGCAGTTGTCATTTAATATGATGAATTCGTCTATAAGCGGATCTTCCTGAGCTATATTGCCGATAACAAGTACTGCGTTTTTACCGTCATTGGTTATTTCAACAATCCGCTCTAACGAGAGCCCCTCTGTTAAATTATCAAATGGCATCATAAGGTCAAATGCATTACCAATAGAATCACTTACCGTGATGTCTGGCTCGGGTGCAGGTGGAGGTTGCTTCTCGGCTATTGCCGATGATTTTAATATAAAGAAGAAGCCCAGAAATACTATTGCCAGTGCCCTTATACTTTTCTTTACCATGTCTGTGCCTCCACAATAAATTCCTTCTTGCTTCCCACATAATTATATTTATATTCATTCTGCTTTGTCTTCATATCCATAACGTCACCTGTTTCAACATTTATCAAGTTTATACTTACATCATCAGGTATAGCTATTAAGTCCCAGCTAAGGTCTATCTGTCCCATGGAATCAGACTCCACAAAAATATTCCATGTTTTTTTACATGGGATCATGCATGATTCTTTAATGTTCTTCCAATATTCATCGCTCTCAATGCTCATGTAGGCTTTTATATCGCCGGCAAGTAAAGCAGGCACATCATATCTGCCATCAATCCCGTCAGTTGCGTCAGGTCTCTGTCCAATAATGAGTCTGTTTGCTGCATTGCCGGATTTTACTTTAAGGTTCATTTCCCAGTCACTTCCGGCTGTTGAAATGTTCGCGTTTATGAACATTACTGTTACCACTGATATTGTGATTATTATTTTTTTAATCATATTAAGTCCTCACTTTTGGATGTTACGGTTGAGGTATTACAATATAATAAGTATCATCTTCCATGTTCAGATATATCCAGTATCCTACCCAGGGGACAAGCATGCCTTCGGTATCTGTCTCAAAGCTGTATGTGGCTCCCCAGTCTTTGCCATTGTTAAAATAAATTGCGTTCGTCATCCAGAGGTTTGAAGTGGCCTCAGTCCAGGCCACAGGAGTATTATTTCCTTTGCCGATCGTTATTTCTGAAAGTTTTACATTTGCGGAATAGGGATTGCTTATAATGTTCCATCCGGGTTTGAGCGCATACATGAATTCTGCATCTGGTAGATCCCTGAATTCTTCATGTACTGGTAGTGTGTCAGATCCTTTGTCAACATAATAACCTTCCCCTGGCTTTACAGGGTCTGCTATTGTTACTTTTGTGTAGTATTCCAGATCTGCATCCCATCTGTATGTAGATGTACTTCCAAAGGCTGAGATGCCATCGAGGTTTTCATGGATAGTGTCCCTCGGTAATCCAACAAGGTTATACCCTTCAAGAAGCTTGATATCAGGGCCTGTGATGTGTCCTGCATCAGGATATCTCAATGTTGTCCCATCAGACATCCTTGCCTCAAAGAAAAATTTATGCACTGCTGCAGGACCGAGTTTCGTCTCATAGCTGCAGGTTGCTCCTGTGCTGTAATCGCCGCTGCACCCCATTACGTATCCGTAGAAATCATCGGAGGATGGATTGCTCCTCTGGGTCATGAAGAGTTTTATATACTGTGGCGCACTGCCAGAAGCATCTCCTACGGTTATTTTAAAATTATATTCCATGTTATCCAGCCTCGGTTTGCCGGTATCAAGATTGTCATTTTCATTGCCGCCGTCTGTTCTTTCGAGACACTCTATATTTCCACCATCATAACAACCCAGGATGTTTTCGCCTTCGGTTGAGGGTGTTACATTGACATAGTTATTTCTTGTTTTAGTTTTGGTGCTTCCATCCGAATCTGTGACTGTCAATTTAACTGTATACGTGCCTTCATTAAAGTATGAATATGACGGGTTTGGAGCTGTTGAATCTGTATTCCCATCATTATCAAAGTCCCATTCATAGGTTAATGGGTCGTCATGGCCGGCAGAACTATTTACAAAACTGAGCTGTAACGGTGCTATACCGTTTCTTGGGGAACCGGTAAAGCTTGCCACTGGTATTGAATCTGAAATATCGGCTGTCGTAGTTTTATCATCAGTTTCACCACTATTGTCCGTAACTCTGAGTTTTATTGTATATGTACCCTGTTGAGCATAGATATGGTTTTGCGTTGATGACGTAGAACTATAGTCATATGTGCCGTCATTATTTATATCCCACTCATAGAGAGCAATACTTCCTCCTGAATCTTCTGAACCTGACCCGTCGAGTGTTATAGACTGTCCTTCAATTCCTGAGTATGGACCGCCCGGACGCGCAGAAGGCGGACCACTTGGAGATGTTACATGTATATAGTTCGACCTTGTAATGGTATTGGTACTTCCATCCGAATCTGTGATTGTTAATTTCACCGAGTAAGTACCTTCATCAGGGTATGTATATGATGGGTTTTGAGCTGTGGAATCTGTAGCCCCATCATTATCAAAATCCCATTCATAGGTTAATGGCTGGTCATAGCCGGTAGAATTATTTGCAAAGATAACCTGTAACGGTGATATAGCGTCTGTCGGAGAACCGGTAAAGCCCGCTGTTGGAGATGTGTCTGCAATATCAGCTGTTGTGGTTGTACTATGCGTTACACCAAGGTTGTCGGTAACTCTCAGTTTTATTGTATATGTGCCCTGTTGTGCATAGGTATGGTTTTGTGTTGCTGATGTAGAACTATAGTCATATGAACCGTCATTATTTATATCCCATTCATAAAGATCAATACTTCCATCAGAATCGTCTGAACCTGATCCGTCAAGTGTTATGGACTGTCCTTCAATTCCTGAGTAAGGACCGCCTGCGTTAGCTAAAGGCTGATTGTTTGATGAAATTGTTTCAAGGTACTCGTTCGAGTTCCCACTTTCATTTGCAGGTACTGAACGATCATATGCGGTGATTACAAAATAATAGGTGGCTCCATTTGTCAAGTTATTTACTTGATATTCTGATACATTGCCAATATCTATGGTTTCAGTGTAATTGCCGGATTCAGTACCGTAATGAATTTTATAACCTGCCAGATCAGTCAAAGGCGTTTCATCTGTGTTTGTTGTGGGCGGGTCCCAGGTAAGTGTAGTATTCCCTGCGTGAAGATGACTTGCACTTAATAAAATAAGTAAAAGAAGTGTCAAATTAATATATGATTGTTTATATATTAAATTTTTCAATATAATTTTTCTCCTTTATTGGCACATGATAATCTAAATTTATATAAAAAATTGATATTCATCTGTGATTGCAATTACAATCTTTAATGAGGTTCATAGTAATTTCAAAGCAGGATCATAATATCTGATTAATAATCATGGTGTTCGAGTTATCTAATCTAAGTATATAAATTACGTTTCTGCTCTTAATCTAGATTAAGAATATGCAAATGATATGCCAATAACGAATTTATTACTTAACTTTCCTGAAATAAATAATAATTCAACATGGAAATTTTCTGTTCGTGTTTAAGTTATGCTCATTCTGTATGATTTTTTATGAAATAAAGAATTTGTTCATAACATTAATAATTCTTATGTCATTCATCAGATTCCACTTTAATTCTGTAGGATTAACCTTACGAAATAAATTTAAAAATCCTACAAAAAATAAAGATTTGCCTGATAGGCAAGCAGGAATGAATTCACTATAATATTTATAGAATTATTTACTGGAGTCATATTTAACTGTTCAATTATTTAACAATTTATTAATTATAGATAAAGAGGAGATATGATCATGAAAAAAATGATAGCTGTATTTTCGTTGGTCATTTTAGTTTCGTTAGTAGTGACCTCAAACATTATGGCCTTTACTTTTATTGACGTTGATGGTTTTGTAAATTCAAATGTTGGATCTGTTACTCACAATTCAGATGGATCAACAACTTTTTCACAGGTCGATTATCGTTTTAGGGTTACAGGTGCCTCAATGGATGCCAAGATGGATTGGTTAGGTCTTTCATTTCCGAAGGATGTCTATCAATTTGTCGGAATTGAGCCTGATGAGATAAATATATCAAATTTAAGTCATGATTGGAGCACATCGTCAGGTCCTTTGATTAATGATATTTTTGTTGTCGCCGAGGCTGGAACACCGATTGCTGAAAATGATACTTTTGCTTTTAGTGTGATGAACGTTACTGTATTAGATCAATTAATGTGGAAAGGAAGTCATTATCCATTTATTCAATCATTCGGGTGGAGTGACACTAAAGCACCAGGATGGTATGATACAACAACGCCTACTCCTGAGCCAGGCACGTTTCTTTTACTTGGTTCAGGTTTAGCAGGAGTTGTAGCATATGTCAGGAAGAAAAAATGTTTACTAAACATTTAATAGATTAGAAAACTGAATACGAAATTAAAAAAAGGGAGCATATCTTGCTCCCTTTTTTTAATTGGCAAATATTGGTTAGCAGAAATATTTTCAGAAAATTATCAACAAATATCAAAGATGAATTTTATCAGTCCCTAATGTGAGTGTATTGAACCGAAAAGATGAATAACGTATAGCCATCAAATATCTGTACAGAATATGGAATAAGTATAAATCTTGTTTTAAGTATTGATGGTGTAGAAGCCTGATGCAGAGATCTCTTGTTAATCCCATGTGGACATGATTCCTGTAAATGACGCAACTGTTAATTCCAATTCATGGCAGGAAGGTTAGAAATGGGCCCAGTCTTTTGCTGCTATGAGTGCGGTCGGTTTAATATCCCTCATTGATGAAGGTTCAACATCGATACCAAGCCGGGGACTTGTCTGTTACTTGATTCAGGTTCAGTTGGAGTTGTAGCATATGTCAGGAAAAAAATGTATATCTGATGCGTTACCGATTCCTGCTATATTTTATTCCTGACCCGATAATAGGCCTTGCGGTACTTCTTTCTGGTTGGTTTGAGTTTATATGCCCTTGAGAATTGTTCATATGCATCTTTGAATCTGCCCATTAATTCATAGGTCCTGCCAAGGGAGTAAGCAGCATTGGAGCTCTCCGGATATTTATCTATTCTTGAGAGATTGATTGTAAGCGCTTCCTCTATATGTCTGTCTGCCTTTGAATCTTCGCCCAAAAGCCGATACGTACGAGCAAGTGAGCGATTAACAGAAGCGCTGCCCGGGTCTTTTTCATATCTTGCAAGACCTATTTCAAGGGCCCTGTTGCAATATTCATTGAATTTCTTTTTATTTCCGGCATGAGAATAAATTCTGGCCATCTTTCGCAGAAGAGACGTGCTGGACGGTTCCTTTGCATATAACATCTCATATAATTCTATAGCAGTATCCCAGCGCTTGTATCTCTCATAACGCTTGGCGAACTTCTCAATCCCGTTCTCTATACGATTTTCTATTTTTGCTTTTCTCGCAGGGGAGGCCTGTACAGAATACGTGGTAACAGCGGATAGAATGGCTACTGCAATGAAACCTGATACTATACGGACCGCCAAACTTCTTGAGTCACTGCCGGACCAGGTCGTAGTGTCATGAATGTCTATCTGTCGGTCCTGAGAAAGTACATAATGTATAGCCATCGTTGACAATGCAAAACCAATCAGTATCTCTGCCACCTCTGCCTCGTTAAAATTCAGCAGCCCCAACTCCAGGATAGCAGCCGTGACAAAAATGGGCCACAGGTATAATGGCGGAGATGCAACCCCCTTGTTATCGCACCATTTGCCGATGTTCCACCCCATTTTTAATGTAAGTGGATATAGCAGCCCGTAGACAATAAGTCCTCCGGCAACAATATATTCCATCGCAGCCTTTAGAGACGTGCTGAACGGACCGGTGATAAAATTATGAAGATTGGTCTCTCCCTGAAGGTTACCTTTTTTAAAAAGTTCAGGCGACGACCAGCCAAAAATGCGCTGGCCCCATGATATTTCTTCCATAATGACATAGAAACAGGCAAGCGCCAGAACTGCAAAAAAGAACCGGTGCCGGGAGGAAGAAAAGGTCAATCTGAGAGAAAAAATCAGGACAATCAAAAAAAAGTAGCACTGCGCCCATTCACCAAAGAGGTCCTCATAGGTGCCAAGAATATAGGCGACGGGGAACTGAAATGCCATGACAAGATAGGCACATATGATTATAAGGAATGAAAGATAAACCAATATGTGGTGGTATCCTGCTTTAAACATGCTTAATTATGTACCGTACATAGAAAAAAAGGAAGGGGTCCGGTAAGGACCCCTTCTCATTGCTTCAAAGTGCATTATAACTGCACTCATTGCGTCTTTACTACCTGCTACCTCCAGTAACTCCATGATGATTTGCTGGTGTCATCAGAGTCAGAGTCGTCGCTCTCGCTGTCACTGTCATGGTGATCGTCTTTGTCTCCGTTTAGAGGGCATTCCTGCTCGTTCAATCTCTCGAATGTGTTTTTCAGGGTTTCGTAGTCCTTGTCACTGCCGGGAAATACGTCATTAAACATGGTGACTATTTCTTCCGGTGTCAACCCGTAGTCCACATCAACTGAACGTGCATTGTTCATGGCAGCCGCTGCATGACGGCCCAGTGCGTTCAATTCCCCTCCGCCCTGTTCGAGTACCTGAAGCATTGTCATACGCGGGAAGGCGTCCTCAAAGATCTGGGAGAACATCATACCTGGAGAAGGCGGCATCGGCCAAGAATCAAAATGCTGTTCCTGTTTCCAGTAACCTGGGGTGCATCCTTCACCGTCTTTGATAAATTCAACGGTAACAGTTGCAGTATCCATGTCACTGCATTCCTCTTCACACATCCACTTTTGGCCATCGTAGGAACAGGATGATTTCAGAGAGCCTTTAACGGTAACGGTATTCGTCGTATCCTTAAAGATACAGGCCTCTTTTTCCACGGTGATCATTTCTCCGTGATCGAGCATCTCGTAATAGTCAATCTGTCCGAGCTTATCATCATAAACAGATACATTTACCACGGGATCTCCCATGTTCGTAATCTTGTAAGTATAGGTGACTTTCTGGTTGTCCGGGCAAATGTCGGGACAATCGTGATCGGCATCGCTGTCCGAGTCACTGTCTGAGTCGCCGTCACCTGAATCAGTGTCACCATCTTTGTCTGAGTCGCTGTGGCTGTCGTCACCTGAATCATCGCTATCTGAATCAGAGTCGGAGTCGGAGTCACTCCCGGTTACACATTTTGATATGTGGCCGGAATCAGAGTCTGAGTCACTGTCTGAGTCGCCATCACCTGAATCAGTGTCACCATCTTTATCTGAGTCGCTGTGGCTGTCGTCACTACTGTCATCACTGTCACTATCGCTGTCACTGTCGCTGTCACTGTCGCCATGCATGTTATAGAATCCGGAACATGCACAGTCGCCGCCGTCAAAGTCGCCGCTGTCTGAATCACTGTCTGAGTCGCCATCACCTGAATCGGTGTCACCATCTTTGTCTGAGTCGCTGTGGCTGTCGTCACCTGAATCATCGCTATCTGAATCAGAGTCGGAGTCACCGTCACTCTCCCTGTCACAGGAACATGTTATGATCTCCGGATCAACGCTCTTCATAACGTCCAGTTCACAGTTCTGATCAATTTTACATTCAAAATTGCAGCCAGCCGGTGCGTTGGGGTCGTTGAAGTCACATTCTTCACCTGCGCCTTCCTGCAGGATTCCATCACCGCAGTAGGTGCACTGGTAATCAGTTCCGCCGTTGCGGCACTCATTTCCTTTACCATCAGGCGGGAAAGATCCCGGAGGATCACAGGACTCATTCGGATCAACAATTCCGTCACCGCACTTCGGCAGCATGCAGTTGTTGCGGCATTCATCGTTATTGTCGCCGTCTCCGTCATCACACTCTTCATTGGGATCTCTGATGCCGTCACCGCAAACCGTGCAGTTGTCACGGCAGAGATTGCCATTGTTGCCTGCCGGATCACCCGGCGGATCACAGGTCTCACCCGGTGTATTGCCGGGGATACCATCACCGCAGATTGGCTGGCATTCAAATTCTGCTATATCAAATGCTGAACGTTCTCCCCGTGGGTCGCCCTGTTCAAAACAGAAGCAGGTGACCGATAACGTGCCGGGCTCACCAGCCTCAAGTGCATCACTGCAGATCAGCGGTTCGCCAGTTGGTCCCACTGTAATTGTATCTCCGGGAGCTATACTGGTGATCGCTATCGGCGCGCTGACCTGGGTGTTTGAGTCAGTCAGTACACAGTCAACAAGAGGGACATCACCCGTATTTTTTACCATGTACGATATAGTAATAAGGTCTGTGTTGTCAGCTGAACAGCCATTTGTACCATCGTCATTTGCGCTGACAAGCTGCTGATCAACAGGCCCTGGACCACAGTTGACTATCCTGTCTATCAGGGTACTGCAGTTTTCTGCCTGACACTCGTTATTGCAGCCGTCACCGTTGATTCCGTTTCCATCATCACACTGCTCACCGTCATTGACTTCTCCATCTCCACAGACCGTGCAGGTGTCACGACAGTTGTTGCCATTGCCGCCTGCCGGATCACCCGGAGGATCACAGGTTTCACCTGGTGTGTTACCAACGATGCCGTCACCGCAGATTGGCACCGGGATCCTAAGGGCTGCGAGTTCCCACAGCAAGGATTCTGATGTCCCACCGAATTCTTCAGGCGAGACGACTTCCATGGTGGTAGAAGCTGTGTCGGCCGTGATAGTAATCAATGCCTGAAAATTGTCCCACTGGGCGCCGTTCGTACCGTTTAGCTGGTCTACTATAGACGGATTGTCACTGATGTCGATGCGGTCAGGTCGATTCACATCGTCAGCTGACCCGACTGCAATGAGAAGGTCTGCAGATCGAATGTTGCTTACCGGATCGTAAGTGAAGGTAATCGGCGCGGTCATCTTTGCTTCGGGGCCTGGTGTTGAAGCGGCATATGCATAATCAAGACCTTCGAAGACTACTAGTTTGTAGGACTGTGGATCCATTTCATCGGAATAAAATACCAGCAGCGTGGCCCCGTCCAGTTCTGATAAGTTGTTATTCGTATCACCGTCCTCAATATCGAAACTCGGGGTGCCCGGAGCTGCGCTTTGAACAATTGTGGTCACGTCTGCACGGTAGCCAATATTGTTCGTCAGAGCGTCTCCATAATCATTTATCTCTTCACCCACTACAATCCCAGTGATCGGTACGAGCATGCCACCACTCTCGCCGAAGTTAAGATCCTGGTCGTTGCCTGTAAGGAGACAGTTTCCTCCTCCATCCTGCTGACAGGGATAGTCGCGACCTGCCCAATACAAAAATGCCTTTTCCACTGTTCCTGGTATATCGATAGTAATTGTCGCTGTGCCAGTCCCAATGAACTCCAGACCTGTACCTGCTGCGGCAAAGTTCAGGCCCTGGCCTTCCAGCGTAAGGTCAGGATTTTCCTGTAGTGCAGTGGCTTGGGCCATGCTGATTACGAGCAGCGTGGTCATCAGTAAGACTGATGCGCTTACAATAATTTTACGAATTCTCATGATTGATCCTCCTAATACCTCAAGTAGTATTATTTATTCCAATTGAACTTCGAAATACTCACCGATTTGATATACTTAAATCCCCCTTTCTATCGTTTGTTTTAAATTGGCATCGTGAACATAGCCGTGATGAAATACACATCCATCGTATAAATATTTACGCGCATTAATAGGCCAATTTCAAAATCCATTCTCCCTAAATATGTGACTATAATCCCTAATAAATGAAAAAATTATAAAACAAAAATCGTTTGCATGAAATCAGGCAATCCTGAACTTTTTGTAGGAATATTATTTTTTTGCTGTAAGGTATTCCTTATATGAGAGATACTTGCATTTTTTAAAAAAACGACACCATATTTTTTTGCTTAGTTCACATTGACTGTTTAACTTAATTTAAAAGGATAATTTTAATGAGGAAGTAGGGGGAATATAATAAACAACTAAAAAGTGAACAGTTTCTATAATTGCAAATGAAAATATTGTTCAAAATGAAGTCATCGGCTTCAGGCATTTAAAATGGGATGTGCAGGTCACCTATATAAAATTTTGCAGAAATTGTTCTATGTTCCGACCTCTTGAGTATTGACAGGTATAAGTGGGGAAAGTTAAAAGCATAATTGATAAGGACAGAGAATTAATTACTCGCCTTAACGTGTTGTTTATATGTAAAAAAATATAGGTATAGGGTGAGTAGATTATTACTATTAAATATCTGTACAGAATTGGCCGGAATAAACACTTTCGCTTCCAGCTGTGTTATAAGCAGTAGCTACGAAACACCTATTTCCGGATGTTAAGTTCTCAATAGTTGTACTGGTGGTAGTATTTTCTACATCTGCAACTTGTGTGTAATTGCCTGGTGATGTTACATAATATATTCTGTATCCTGCCAGATTATTTAATTGTGATCCATCAACATTATCAGTTGGTGCGTTCCATTCCAGAGATATTGAGTTACTATTAGTGGGATCAGTTTCGCCTGTGCCGCCTCCACCGCATCCAGTAGCAGTAAATACTGCGATGATCACAAAACAGATTAAGAGTATTTTTATTTTATTATGTGTTCTCATAGATTTATTATATTAACAGATTCCTGAGTATGATGTGACTTAAATCACACTTTTTAGAAATCTTTGATTAATCCTCCTTTTTCACTATGATTATGCATCTCCATCAGTCCTTATGCTTCCAAATACTGGCTTTGCAAGATGTTGTTGTAGTCTGCTAAGCTCTTTCGCCAGTTGGCTCTTCATCTGCCCTCGAGGCAATCAGTTACTTTTAATACGGAAACTTCTTACAATATCTTAAGTCATCACATCTCAGAATGCATGCATTTTTTTGTGGACGGATGTACTCATATGATCATCGCACGTTCAATTCAGTTAGCAAATGATATACCAATGATAATAAAATTACGTAACTCTTATGAAATAAATAATAATATAGAAAAAGAATAATTTATCCATATTTTTGATATAGTCATTATGTTTGAATTTCCATGCAGTTATGAATTAATTTCCATTCCTTCATAACTCACAGAGAAACGAAGAGTTTCCTGGAGTTGAAATATTGATTTCCAAAACGGATTTCTCGGCACGAGTCGATTCCGATCGCGAAGGTAGCTACGACTTCAGTCAAGAAGTACCGACTTCCTTCAAATTGGCATAGTGATAGAGGGTATTCTAAAAGTCAGAGATATTGAGACAAAAGGTGAGATGAAATTAAAAACTTGATATAAATAATTACTCATATCCGTTTGGATTATTTGACTGCCATCGCCATGCATCTTCGCACATCCGGTCCAGGTCCATTTCAGCTATCCATCCAAGTTCTTCTTCTGCTTTTGAAGGATCAGCATAACAGGATGCGATATCACCGGGACGACGATCAACTATCTCATATGGGATATCTTTTTGGGATGCTTTTTTAAATGCTTCTATCATCTCTAGCACGGTATAACCATGCCCTGTTCCCAGGTTATAAATGGATACCCCGGAATCAAATGGGATCTTATCCAGTGCCTTTAAATGACCTTTTGCCAGATCAACTACATGAATATAGTCCCTGACACCGGTTCCGTCTTTGGTATGATAATCATTCCCGAATACTGAGAGTTTTGAGAGCTTTCCAATTGCTACTTGTGATATATAGGGCAACAGGTTGTTTGGAATACCATTGGGGTCTTCACCAATGAGTCCGCTTGGATGGGCCCCGACAGGATTGAAGTATCTGAGCAGAACTATATTCCACTTATCATTGCTTGTGTACAGGTCTTTTAATATTTCTTCAATCATCAACTTTGATCTGCCATATGGATTTGTGGCTGAAAGGGGAAACTCTTCGGTAATAGGGACCTTGTGCGGATCACCATATACTGTGGCAGATGAGCTGAAAATTATATTTCGCACATTGTTCTCTTCCATAACTTCACAGAGAGTTAATGTGCCGGTAATATTGTTGTGATAGTATCGAAGAGGAATGGAGACTGATTCACCAACAGCCTTCAGTCCCGCAAAATGAATAACAACATCAATTTTATGAGATTGAAATATTGAGTTGATGGCACCCCTGTCTAAAAGGTCAACTTTATGAAATTCAAGACGCTTATTTGTAATTTTCCCTACCCTGTTCAGGGATTCTTTTTTGCTGTTTGAGAGATTATCAACCACCACTACTTCATGGCCTGCTTCAAGGAGTTCGACACAGGTATGGCTGCCGATATATCCTGCGCCACCGGTGACCAGGATTTTCATGGTAATACTCCCTGGCTGTTATTCAACGGTAACACTTTTTGCGAGGTTGCGGGGCTGGTCAATGGAGCATCCGCGAAGTTTTGCAAAGTAATATGAAAAAAACTGCAGAGCGACTACAGATATTATGGGTGCAACATATTTTGAACATTCAGGAAGCCAGATAATATCATCTGCATGTTCCCTTATTGAGTCATCTCCGACAGTAGCAGTTGCGATCACAGGTGATTTCCTTGCTTTACATTCCTGCATATTTCCGATGATCTTGTCTTTCCCCGGAATGTCATTGGCAAGGGCAACAACCGGTACCTTTTCCTCAAGTAAAGCTATGGGACCATGTTTGAGCTCAGCAGCATGATATCCCTCAGCATGGATATATGATATTTCCTTGATTTTCAGGGCTCCCTCAAGTGCGGCCGGATACAGATATCCTCTGCCTATGAAAAACATGTCTTCAGCATAAACATATTTCCTGGCAATCTCTTCAATTTTGGCTGCATCATTCAGAACCTCCGTTACCAGAGCTGGAATATTCTCAATCTCATCTATCAGTCTTACGCCTTCCTCAGTTGCAAGGCGCCTGTTTCTTCCAAATTTAAGGGCTATCATCAGAAGGACGGTAACCTGACAGGTAAAGGCCTTTGTTGATGCGACTCCTATCTCAGGCCCTGCATGGAGATAAACACCTCTTCCTGTTTCTCTTGCGATTGTTGATCCCACAACATTACAGATACTTGCAACAGTTGCACCTTTATTTATGGCTTCTCTCACAGCGGCCAGTGTATCAGCAGTCTCTCCTGACTGACTGATGGCCAGTAAGAGCGAGTTAGGTTCAATAATGGGATTTCTGTATCTGAACTCAGCTGCCTGTTCAATCTCTGTTGGAATTGATGCAAGATCTTCAAAATAATACTCCCCGACCATCCCGGCATGCATGCTGGTCCCGCATGCGGCAATAACGATCCTGTTTATCTCTGCAAGATTCTTCGGGCTGAAACCCAGGCCGTTCATCATGCCTGTGGCCATCTTCCGGTCTAAACGGCCGCGGGTTGCATTGGATATGGCCTCAGGCTGTTCATACATCTCTTTCAGCATAAAGTGTTCATAGCCGCCTTTTTCAGCTGCATCAGAGCTCCAGTCGACCTTGGCAATTTCCCTTGAAACAGGCACATTATCTATATTCCTGATTTCAATGCCTTCAGCGCTGACAAGTGCAATATCATCGTCATCAAGGTAAATAACCCGCTTCGTATATGCGATCAGTGCTGACACATCGCTGGCAACGATCGATTCCTCATCTCCAACGCCAATCACTATGGGGCTTCCTCTTCTGGCAACTACAAGGGAATCAGGTGAATCAAGTGATATAACAGTTATCCCGAATGTGCCTTCGAGCTGTTTAAGAGAGGCGGCAACAGCCTGCATCAGATCGCCATCAAACAGCTCGGCGATAAGGTGGACAAGGACCTCTGAATCTGTTTCGGATTTAAAGACATGCCCTTTTAGCTGGAGCTGTTTTTTCAGGGCCGCGTAATTTTCTATGATCCCATTGTGGACCAGGGCGAACCGGCCTGTATCGTCAATGTGAGGATGAGCATTGTCATGTGTAGGAGCGCCATGCGTGGCCCACCTTGTATGAGCAATACCTATTGATGTATCAGGTTTATTGTGATGATTCCAGTCAGCCAGGATTTTTTGCTGCAGTTCAGCTACCTTGCCTGTTGACTTGATAGACCTGATCCCGCCATTTTCAATAACAGCAATTCCGGCTGAATCATATCCACGATACTCAAGACGCTTTAAACCATCTATGAGAGTTTCAACATTATCTCTTTTTTTACCAATATAACCAACAATGCCACACATCGTATGATCTCTTTCAGTTTATATTTTTTAAATGAATTTAATAATATTTACGCTGTCTATAGATATTAGCAAAAAAGATTTTCTATTACAATAAACATACGCTATTAAACATCTTTTCGGCATTATGACAAATAAATTTAACAAATTCCCGGATTTCATAGATATCTCTGCATTTATTCCATTCTCATCCTCATATATTAAGATCAATAAGAATCAATAAAGAAGGTTAGTTTTCAATAATGGTGCTCATATGGTAAATACATTAATTTATTGCATAAAAATAATATGTTAGGATATACTTTGGAGAAATTGAAAATATATATTTACACATGAAAAAAATGATAATGATCTTGCGATACAAACAAATATTCATCAATCATTTTAACTGATAGGAGGAACAGCTAACAATATGAAAGGGATTATGCTTGCCGCAGGCAAGTCAACCAGGACATACCCTCATACGTTAACCAGACCCAAACCGCTTTTAAAACTCCTGGACAGGACCATTATTGAATATAACCTGTCACAACTTTCAGGCAGCATTGATGAACTCTGTGTTGTTGTGGGTTATAAAAAAGAGATGATTACGTCCCTGCTCAAAGACGAGTGTGAAGGGATAAAGATAACATATATTGAACAGAAGGAACAGCTTGGGACCGGGCATGCT
>CALZJD010000007.1 GCA_945787795.1 Thermodesulfovibrionia bacterium
TCAAGCTCAAGCAGTCTGTCAAACCTTATCGCCCTGAACGGACCCACATCAGTAAATCTGAAATTATAAAACAGCCTGATCAGGACAGTAGCAAGCCAGTTACCAAACCGTACAGATATCCTTAATGCCCCTTCTTCAACTTTGCCAAGAGTTCGGGAACCAAGAACAAGGTCATAATCATTTCTTACGACAGGTCCTACGAGTTTATCAATCTCTTCAGGATGGTCACTGTAATTGCCATCAACAAAAACCACAACATCTGTGCTGCTTGTCTTAAGGTATTCAATGCCTTTGAGGCAGGGATAGCCATAGCCCCTTTTTGTTTCATGCAGAACCGTTACGCCTGCCTTCCTGGCTACCTCAACAGTCCTGTCTTTACTGCCGTTGTCAACAACAACAATTTCATCAACCAGCTCTTTTGAAATATCATTCAGCACAAGAGGAAGCGTGGATTCTTCATTTAATACAGGTATGATTACAGCAATTTTTTTGTTATCAAGCATAATTTAGGTCCGAAATAGTAAACATTCAGTTATGTGTAATAAAATTCAGATCGTCATATCCGAGACCTGCCTGCCGGCAGGCAGGTCTGTTAATCGGGTATCCAGCAACCAGGGGACTGGATTCCCGATAAAAGGACTTCGGGAATGACGTGCTTAAACAATTATTTAACCCTTAACTGAATACTGATTCCGAAAAATACATATTCGGGTTAATATGTTACAGCTGAAAATAATTATGGTTTAAAGAACTCTCCCCACCATTTCAATTGATTCTTTATAAAAGAAGCTCTTTCCGGGACAGTAAAATAGATGACTGCCATAATCAATATTATTATTATAAACAAATAATACAAGATGTCCTTCCTGTCTCTTAGATTGATCATTTTATAAACCTCATAATTTTGTAATTATCATCAGCATACTCAACTTTAAAACTCTCTTTCATCCCCATCCACTTCAGGGAATGACTGGCTTCGATCCATTTGTCCTCTTTGGATTTTGATCTCACCAGGACATATGTGGCTTTTTTCTGCTCCAGACTCTTTAGCCAGTCATTATATGTATCTGTTTTAACAAATGTTATAGAGCTTGTGAAACCACTGTTCCATAACGGAGAGAGAAATAATGGCTCAAATGTGTATGCCAGGGTCTCGCCTGCCTGTATGTTATCACTTATCCAGATCCAGTGTCCGTACTCCTGTCGTGCATGTAAATCTATATTAAACGGGGCATGACGCGCAATGGTCCGTTCATACGCCGGCAGGTTGATGAAATGTTTAATCTGGGAAGGGGTAACGCATGGGGAATTTGCAGTAAAAAATGTATATACCACAAGCAGCAGAGCAATAGATCTTAATACCTTGTCTCTTCCGTAAAAATAATTTAATGTATATCCAAATGAAAGCGCACCCAGCCCCACAATAAACATTACATATCTCGGCGTCCAGTTTCGTGGGTAGAGGAAAAAACCTGCCAAAACAATACCCGCCACAGCAAGGAAATGATATTTCCTGTTTTTGACAGCATGTAATAATGAAAAAGCAATGCCCGGAATAAAAAGAATAAACCAGACAGGACCCAATCCACTGAGCCTGGAGTCATACAGGTAATACCACTGAGCCTGGAGTCATACAGGTAATATTCAACATTTTCCAGCCAGACATATACCGGTCTTGAAACGAACGACAACCTGGTAATGATATCCGGGACCGGTTCGATCATTTCTTTATATAATCCCTTAAAAAATATCTTCCCGAATAGTGATATCTCCATGGGATAAACCGGATTATTGTACAGGACCCAATTTTTCATATACCAGTACCCCCCCATTAGAATCGTCGGTAAAGCAAAGAAGATGATATATGATTTCACACTTTGCAGCATTTTATATTCTTTTGATATTCCCTTATTCCTTGTATACACGAAATGCTTTCTTATCTTTTGCATTATAACCAGGGCAGAAAGTATAACAATGAATAAAGGGCCTGATCCCTTTGAACCAAGAAGTATCCCTGCGGACAAACCTCCAAAGAGGAGAAAAAGCTTTCTCTGCCTGTCATTGTTAATTCTCATCTCAATGTCCCGGGAAGGTATGACCCCGTCACCTACCAAAAAGTTCAGAGCTACCAGGAATAAAACAGAAATGGCGATATCTACGTAGTTCGTAGTTGACTGAAGGATCATAATAGGAGTAAAGAAGAACAGGAACCCTGAATATATAGCGTTCTTCTCACTGACTTTCAGTTTTATGGCCAGGCTGCACACCGTTAATACTCCCATCAATGCAAATAACATCTGGGTGAAGTCTGTCAGGATATCGCTTTTAAGAAAGATTATATTCCAGAGAAACAGAAGCTCTATGTTCTTCGGGAATATATTTATAAACTGCTCTATAAATGAATTATTGGCAATCTCCTGGATGGCCCCATTTTGCAAAATATATCCAACAATGGGCAAATGGTACCATAGCGCATCCCATGTGTAGGAAGGGAAAAGATACCCGGTAAAAATCATCCAGCATAAGGATAAACTGAACAGGCAGAAAATAATAACCAGAATCCGGTCGCTCTTAACAATTCCAGCAAACCTGCTGATTTTTTCTCTCAGTTCTTCAAAGATCAAATTTATATGTATGAACGCTGAAGACGGTTTTAATATCCTGACCTTAACCAGAGAAAAAATGAGAACCGTTGAAGATATGAATATATTAAGAGAGAAGAGAGGCAATGCATGGAGTTTTCTGAATACCAGCCCCAGCAGCAGTTCAGTGGCTATAATCTGGGTCAGGGAAAGAACTGAAGCACCTATCATCCTGTCAGGAAATGATATGAAATCCTTTTTATTAAACAGCAATGTGTGCCATGAAGAAAACAGCAGCAGGTTTATTATGATGTAGGCCAGGATACCCAATCAATTAAAACAGTTCCAGATTTTTCTGAAACTGCAGTCCGTCATTTCATGATAATATTTATATTGTTCTTCAGCCCGTTCTTTCTCTTTCATCCCCATCTTCTCATATGCTACAGCAATATCCCATAATACATACCGGTGAGAAGGGTCTATCGCAAGAACTTTTCTAAACTCTTGTTCGGCTTCCTGATACATCCCCCTCTCTGCATAAATAAACCCAATATCAAGTATGGCAAAGACATTTTCATGATCAAGCTCCAGTGCTTTTTCGTATTGTTCCAATGCTTTTTCATACATTTTCTTCTCCCTGTAAATATATCCCAGGTCATAATTGGCAAAAGGATGTTCCGGGAATATCTTCAGTAAGTGATTATAGGTTTTCTCAGCATTGGTATAATCTTTCCTCTTTTTATATATTAATCCAAGCTGATAATATGCATAAGCATCCCTCTGATCCTGTTCTATGGCCTTTTTAAAGTTATCAATCGCCCTGTCCTGTTGCTGCAATGTCTGGTAAAAAACAGCAGCAAGTGTATATCTATGCTGAAGAATATAAAGAATGAGTACTATAGACAGGGATATTGCAATTAACAGGGATAGATTCTTTTTTAAATTCATTTGTGCACACCCTGAACTCATAAGCCGGTTAATGTCTCACAGGTTCTCAAGTTACAAATAAATTTTATCCCGATCCTTTATAAAGGATCGGGATAATTAATGTACTCTCATGTACATAAGAATGTTACATGTAAGTCAGAACCGGTTGTAAACCGGTCACGAAAAATTAAAACAGGTTGATCGGGAAAATGCCCTTACCGGGAAATACAAAGGCTATGCTGTATGTCTCCCCAAGAGAATAATCTTCTGTCTTGAATGCTCCAAATCCTGCTATATTTCTATTATATGATACAACAATAGATTTACTGGGGAATGTGTCCTTCATGACCGGTACGAATTTGGATATATCAAAAATCAGATCAACGCCAAGACTCAGAGCATTCGGCTCTAGTCCAAGCGAATCCTTGATAATAACTGTCTCATTATGCCAGGATTGTCCGCCCGTGCGCCAGTTGGCCTCAACCAGCTCATCTGATACCTCTGCATTGTCAACAGACTTGATCCATTCAACAAGCCCGCCTATTGATAACCATGATAAAAGAGGATAGCCTCCGCCAAAAGAGACCTTGACCTGATCAGATGGCTTAAATGTAAGAGGATCATTCTCTTTATTTTCAAATCTGTACTTATACCCAGCGTTAAGCCATGCATATCCCTTGCTGAAACCTTTTCCAAACAACAGAGCAAAGGTTGCATCATACTGGCCGTCTCCAAGACTCAGCTGAGTGGTAGGATCACCATAATCATAAGCCTCGGGAATCTTGAATTCTACCTGTGCTGACGACAATATACCGGTTCCCAGAATATTATCCTTCAGGTGATATCTTAATCCCAGGTTAATATCTCCTATGCCGCTCGGACCATTCTCATCAGAATATACCTTAACATCATCAGATTCTTGCCAGTCATATCCGCCTGAGAAGAAAATAGTCAACCAACATCAAGGTCAATAACTTCTCCATCAGGATCAAGGCCTAATGTTGTCCATTTCTCATCAGTTACATAATAACTAAAAGACAGCTGATTATATGCATATCCCTTTGGCTGGGTCCATGCAGAAAAGGCATTACCGGTTGTAAAAATAAGTACTGTGAATAATAAGAAAGCCAACAACATATTTTTCTTCATCTTTTATCTCCTTTTTGATTAAGATTTAAAAAATTTATTCATAATTTCAGTTACCCGATAAATAATTTATTCTCACTATGCAGCAATTACATCCTCTGTGTTTCTCTTGGAAATAAAGTAGCGTGCCAGCCGGTTTGAAGTTACGCCGCTCAATATTACTTGAAAAATAGACAGAAAGGCAACATAGAAATACCCCATCTGAAATATCATCAGGAACGGTATCGATACATATATTTTATTAACATAGGCAAAGTAAATATTAAATGAGAAGTAGATACCGAGCAGCAGTTCCAAAATAACAAGAAAATTTATTTCCCCCCTGTACTTCTTTCCGAGCCAGCTGTCTTTCTTTTCCTCGATACTGTACTTTGGAGTGCGCTTGAATTCAGTTTGCCTGTTAAATAGTGCCTCAAGTACGGCCTTTGAATTATTCACAGAAAGCCCTATGCCAAGGGACATCAGCATCGGGAGATACAGGACCCTTGACTTCCAGTTTTTGTATGCCTCTCTCTGGGAACAGGTGTAGAAAAAAGATATACCCACCGTTGCAAACAGCAGAAATGGCACATCAGTTACCAGCATCTGAAACCATCCTATATTAATTCTCGCAACCATTGATGGATAAATTAAGACCGAAAGTACCAGCATAAGCAGATAAGAAATATTATTGGTAAGATGGAAAAAAGCCTCAACTTTGACTTTTAAGGGAAGGTCGCTTTTTAAAATCTGGGGAAGCAGTTTTTTAGCCGTCTGTATTGAGCCCTTTGCCCATCTGTGCTGCTGGCTCTTAAAGCCGTTTATTTCTACAGGGATCTCTGAAGGTGACAGGTCATCTTTCAGAAATATAAATTTCCATCCCTTTAACTGTGACCGGTAACTCAGGTCCAGGTCTTCTGAGACACCTGCGGTACCGTTAAAATTAAAAAATCTTCCTGACCAGTTTCGTGCGGTATGTTCAATAACAAAATGACCATCAAGCATAATCGCCTGTATCCTGGTCAGAAATGAATATGCCCTGTTCAGATAGGACCATCTTGTCTGCACCATGCCTACCGTTTTGTCCGCAAAGAAATGAATGGTCCTGTTTAAAATATCTTTTTGCGGAACAAAGTCAGCATCAAACACAGCAACAAATTCACCTTTTGCCATTTTAAGCCCGTTCGCCAGAGCACCCCCTTTGAAGCCTTCCCTGTTTTTCCGGTGAATATATTGAACGTCATAACCCCTTTCTCTTAGTTCATTTACACATGTGCGGGCCACTTCAGTTGTTTCATCTGTTGAGTCATCCAGCACCTGGATTTCTAACAGTTCCCTGGGATAGTCAATGTCACATGATGCCTTGATCAATCGCCTCGTAACATACATCTCATTATATATGGGAAGCTGCACCGTTACATGGGGAAGTTTATCCAGTTTCTTTTTAAGGACCGGTTTATCTTTCTGGTGTTTATAGTAAAGGTATACCATGTAGTACCTGTGAGAAGAATAGATAAATACAGTGAACAGAATAAGAAAGTATACGACCAGAAATAGATAAAGCAGCATATTACAGTACCTGATTAATTGTTAGAATTAAAAAAGAGTCAAGAAAAATCAATCGACGCATTATAACATACTATAATTTATAGGAGCAATTAGAAATACTTATAATCCGATTATTAAAAAGCAATTAACATTACTTGCTTATTTTGGCAAGTAACAATAAGATCAACAAACCTGCCTTATTTAATTAAAATCTGAATTTTTAAATTACTTCGAATGAGGATTATCTTGATTTTATTTCTGTAACAGCATATATTAAAAAGACATGGAATATAAGGGAAATAACTCAAGAATTGAGTCTACGCTAAACTGGACTTCCATTTTAAAGGCACTGGCTGACGAAAACCGGCTTCAGATCATTCATACCCTTTTAAAGCAGGAATCCTCTGTACAGGACCTGTCAGAATCACTGGATGTAAAGACATACAACATTTCCAAGCACCTGAAAATACTCGAGACGAGCGGACTGGTCCAGAAGAAAAAAGACGGGGTGCACAGGATTTATCACGTTACAGAAAATCTCAGGTCCCGGCTTTCTGAAGACAATCAGGTCCTGGATCTTGGATGCTGTAAGTTTATTTTCAGCGAGTAATCAGGACATACCTCTTTGACCTGCCTGTAACAACCCATTCTCACAAATAATGCCTGAAACATTTTTGCCTTATCTGCATATCTGTGCTATTATGCATTTTTTTGCAGTCTTTATTAATAATCATCATTCGTTTCAAAATTACAATAGGATGCATTTTGAGAATCAGGCGACCGAAAAGAATAATATTAGACCTGAATGCAGAAGTAATAGTAGATGGTAAAAGTTACGCCGGATTCATTGGAAACATATCAGACGATGGGATATATATGAAAATCCTGTCATCGGGAATCACTGCAGATTTTCATCCGGGCAATTCAGTAGACCTTAAGTTTCAACTCCCTGCCGGTGAAAAACTCAATCTGCCTTGCATAATTAAATGGGTAAATAAATCCGTATCAAATGGACATTCTTATAGTATGGGACTGAAAATACATTCTGCTCCTCAGGAATATAAAGAGTTCCTCAGCGGAAGAGTGAGATTATAAGGCATTATGTTAAATGTACTTCGGTTAATGTTCATCATTTAACCAAGATGTTCAAGTATTGAACACTCCTAACCCACTATCATTTCTATTATCGAGTAAAATCAATGGCCGTATCATGGCATTTATCTTGCTTTTATTAGAAGGTTTAGCTATTTACCATATTAGCTAAGGCCTGATAGAGAGGATTTGAATGCATGATTAAATTTATAAATGTATGTAAGAAGTTCAAAAACGATTGCATTCCACTGGACAATGTAAACCTGCATATCACTCAGGGACAGGTTGTTGTTATATGTGGACCGAGCGGTGCCGGTAAAAGCACTCTGCTAAGAGTAATCCCGCAATTAGAGTCTGTAGATCACGGGGAAATTATTGTCGATGGTTTCAGCGTTACAAAATCCAGAACTGATTTAATGGCTGTCAGGGCGGAGGTGGGCATGGTTTTCCAGCAGTTCAATCTGTTTCCTCATAAAACTGCTATCCAGAATATAATGCTCGCTCCCATGAAAGTGAGAGGATTCAGCAGGAAAAAAGCCAGAGAAAACGCCATGATCCTGTTGGAACGCGTCGGACTGGAAAACAAAGCTGATAATTATCCTGTACAGCTTTCAGGTGGTGAACAGCAGCGGGTCGCCATAGCACGAAGCCTTGCCATGGAACCCAGGATAATGCTCTTTGATGAACCAACTTCTGCCCTTGATCCTGAGCTTATTCAGGAGGTGCTCGATGTCATGATCTCTCTGGCAAAAGAGGGTGGTATGACAATGGTCTGTGTTTCCCATGAAATAGGGTTCGCAAAGAACGTTGCAGACAGGGTAATTTTTATGGACAACGGCGCTATTCTTGAAGACGGAACACCCAGCGATGTCCTGCTCTCGCCTCAACACCGGAGAGCAAAAGAATTCATGAGCAATGTCCTTCATGTGAATAATTAACAATAGATTGAGGAGAATCTGAGATTTTTGAATTAGCCTACGAGTTCGACTGGTCAATCCCGTTCAGGGAAGAATATTATGAAATGATGGTGACTGGCGTAAAGGTCACGCTCATTCTGATGATTACCACAACAATATCATCTCTGCTTTTAGGAACTGTCCTCGCTATAATGCGGGTATCAAGCATAACATCATTGCGGATTCTGGGGACAGTATATGTTGAGATATGCAGAAATATCCCCGGACTGTTCTGGCTGCTCTTTTTTTATTTTGTCTTTCCCGAGCTTCTCCCTTCAACTCTGGGAGCCAGGTTAAATGGCTATATCCATTATCCCATTGTAGCAGGCATTCTTGGACTGACCGTTGACAACTCATCATATGTATCGGACATCCTCGGAAGTGGTTGGCGGGCAATACCTCACGGACAGAGAGATGCTGCCATTACATTGGGATTCGGACGGGTTCAGCAGTGGCTTTATGTGCTGCTTCCACAGATGTACAGGGCAGCTCTTCCTCCTCTGGGGACCAGAATGATCCACAACTTTAAAAACACATCTCTTTGCATGGCCATATCGGCCCCTGAGATAACATGGGCCACACAACAGATTGAATCTCTTACATTCCGCGGCATCGAAGCAACGACCATAGCAACGGTCTTTTATATCGTGCTGGCAGGAATTATGGTGTTATTCATTCTCTGGCTGGAAAAAATACTAAAAATTGATCTTTCAAGCATGACACATTCAAAGGCGTAAAAAATAAAATGGATTTACTTGAACAGTTTTCAAACTGGCATTTTTATCTTCTCGGCATTTACCCTAAAGGCGACCTGGGAGGACTTGCGCTAAATATTATTCTTGCAGCCATTTCTCTTGTGATCAGTTTTTTTATGGCCATAATTCTGGGCTACTGCAGGCTGTTACCGGTTAAACTTATAAGATATCCTGTGGGATGGTTCGTTGATATCGTAAGGTCAACCCCTTTATTAATGATAGTCTTCTGGTTTTATTTCTTTCTTCCATATATGCTGGGTGATCATGTTACTATATTTCGCAGCACTGTCTTTGCCCTTTGTGTTTATGGCGCGTCCTATCAGGCAGAGATAGTAAGGGCAGGGATCCTGGCTGTCCCCAAAGGTCAGATGGAAGCAGCGCTGTCTCTGCGTCTGTCAAAATATCAGTCCATGAGATATGTTGTCCTGCCCCAGGCTTTCAAAATAATGATACCATCCTTTGTCAGTTTCTTTGTTTCTCTTTTTAAGGACACATCTATTGCCTATATTATAGGAATTGTAGAGCTGACACAGGCCGGCGTTATTATTAGTCAGAGAGAACCAAATAAGCTTTATGCTGCCTATCTATGTGTAGCTATGGGATTTTGGATAATTAGTTACAGCATTTCCCATGTTTCAAAGGTCCTTGAAAAGAGAATGGGAACTCTGGAAGTAGGATTTATTAAATAATCCATATATCTTTTCTACAATAGCAGTTTAATCACCGCTATAATTACTACTGTCATAAACAACTTCTTCAGCCATGCATTACTTATTTTATCTGAATAGTATGCGCTGAGAAAGGCCCCTGAGAATGAACCTATAAACAGGGGAACTGCCCATGTATAATTAATCACGCCGTTTATGGCAAATACAATAACTGCCGTAAGTGAAAACGCAAGGTTTGCCGGTTCATGAGTTCCAGCACTTTCAATAAAGGTCTCATCGAAGCAAAGAATTAATATATAGAACAGGAATGTGCCGGCCCCTGCACCGTAAAATCCTCCGTAAACTCCAACAGCAAGACTTGCGATAACAGCTGTGATGTAATTGTCTCTTTTATTTTGACTTTCCCTTTTTTTGATACCGATGTCAGGATTAAGCATCACAAGTACAAGTACCAGTAGGGTGACAAGAGCTATTATTTTCTTTAACAGGGCCGGTTCTACCTCAAGCACAAGGTTGGCTCCTGCAATGGCTCCAATTAACGCCGGCAATGCAAGGGCAACAGATTCCCTGTAATTAATCATTCTTTTAACATGAAACTCATACCAGCCCGCAATGTCAGATCCTGTGACACCAAGACGGTTTGTGGCAATCGCAGCATGTGGGGGGAGGCCAAGAAAAATAAGTACAGGAATAGTTAAAAGACTTCCGGCACCTGCATATACATTAAAGAAACCGCCGACCATACCTACAGCAAGAATAATAAAGAAGTTTAAAGCATCCATTGAATTGAATTTAAAGTGGCAATTTTAGCTTTCAGAAGTTATACGTCGCTATACTCTTCAACAGGCATTCCCTGTTCCAGCCACTCCAAAATCCCGCCTTCATAAACTTTCACATTATTGAAATTCAAAAGTTTGAGACTAAGGGCAATTATTTTTGAACCGGGGCAGGCCTTTTTTGTGCAATATACTATAATCTCATCGAAAGATTCCAGCTCTTTTCTTCGATCCAGGACTTCCGGATAAGGAATGGTGGTGGCCCCCCTTATTCTGTATCTGTTATTTCTGTGAGTATATACCGTATCTACAATAATGGAATTTGTTTCATCATTAATATTCTTGAGGAGTTCATCTTTATTAATAAAATCCAGAGGAATGAATACTGTTTTTCTTTCTGGCATTGTGTTTAACCGATTATGTCAATTAAAAGATTACATTAAACTTCTTCTACCGGAAGACCGAGCGCGACCCACTCGTCGATTCCTCCTTCATATACCTTGACATTAGGTATATTCAACAACATTAAGCCTATAGCCCTTTTTTTTGAGGCCACACACTTCTTGTGTTTACAGTAAATGATAATCTCATCATATGAAATCAGTTCATTTCTTCTGTCAATTACTTCAGGATAGGGAATGGTTGTGGCCCCTTTAATCCTGTACTTGTTACCTCCATAGTTCCCTACGGTATCTACAAGCACAAAATTTGATTTATTGTTAATCCGTTCCAACAGTTCATTTTTTTCAATGCATTGATAAAACATGACAAACTCTTTCTGTTCAGCCACTCGCTTACCTCCCGATATTAAACATTTTTAGAATCTATGAATATTAGACTCCCTTGATCAAACAGTATCATTCTTCTTCAACCGGGAGCTTATGCGCCATCCACTCATCAATCCCTCCTTTATACACCTTGATATTAGGTATATGAAGGAGTTTCAGACACATGGCAGCTATTCTGGCATCAGGACATAAGCTGTTTTTACCATATAATACTGTTTCGTCAAATCCGGCCAGTTCAAGCCTTCTGTCCGTTATCTCCTGCAAAAGAATGGTCTTTGCACCTTTTATTTTAAACGTGTTGTCTTCATGTATTCCAGTAGTGTCAACAAGAACAAAATTAGAATTTTTATTTATTCTTTGAATTATTTCGCCTTTAGTTATGAATTCAAGGGAAATAGTGAATGTCTTTCGGTAAGGCATATTTTTGACCTTGAATTATGTTTACAATTAGACGTATCACTGATTAGAATATGAAGATATTAGATTATATCAGATAATTAAAGTTAATTTCCTTGCAATACACAATAAAACTCTGATATTACACCTGGTTATGCTTTAACACTTAACAATGAATATCCAACCTGACCCGGAGGTTTAATATTTCTGAATTTCTGACTTATGAGTTTGACTGGAGCATCCTCTTTACTGAGCCTTATTCTCAGATTCTGATATCCGGCATCAAAATAACATTCCTGCTTTTTATAACCTCATCAGTGTTGTCCTTTCTGCTGGGCACCATAGTGGCAATTCTCAGGGTATCGCGGATAAAATTGCTTCAGAAGCTGGGCATTATATATGTAAAAATATTCCAGAGCATACCCGTATTATTCTGGCTGCTGTTTTTGTATTACCTGCTCCCTGAGCTATTGCCTTCCGGTCTGGGGATTATTCTTAATTCCTATATTCACTTCCCTGTAATTGCAGCTATTATGGCGCTTACACTGGATAATGCTTCCTATGTCTCAGATATCTTAAGAAACGGCAGATTCCTCATTCCTGATACTCAGAGAGATGTTGCCATTTCTACAGGACTTAACAGGGTACAGCAGTACATGCATATCCTTCTGCCCCAGATGTTCAGAGTAACATTGCCCCCTCTGGGAACAAGATTGGTGCATAACTTTAAAAATACCACTCTTTGCATGGTAATTACGGTAAATGAAATGATGTGGAGCACACAGCACATAGATTCACTCACATACAGAGGGGTTGAAGCAATCATCGCAGCCACTGTGTTTTACGTATCTTTATCAATTCTCATGGCATCATCAGTAATCGTTCTGGAGAGATATCTGAAAATAGATGCCGCAAGCATAATCAAGGCACGGGTCTGAATTAATCCATGAAATTCTCGGATCTTTTATCAAACTGGGATTTTTATCTTGTCGGTTCATTTCCTAACGGGGAGCCCGGAGGACTGATGCTGAATATTATTCTGGCTGTATTGCCGATGTCGTTGAGTTTTGTGTTCGGTGTACTTCTGGGTTACAGCAGGCTTTCATCACGAATCTATGTCAAGCTTCCCTGCATCGCATATATAGAGACGGTCAGGGCAACTCCATTGCTGGTCATAATTTTCTGGTTTTATTATGTCATCCCTGTTGTGACCGGCATGCATATCACCGTGTTCTGGAGTGTTGTTATCTCCCTTGCCATATATGCTTCTGCGTATCAGGCTGAGATAGTACGTTCCGGCATTACTCTGGTGCCGAAAACCCAGTTGGAAATTGCCCTGTCTACCGGTTTCTCAAGATACAGGGCCATGGGATCTGTAATCCTGCCCCAGGCCTTCAGAATGATGGTCCCTTCATTTGTCAGTTTTCTCGCCACTATCTTTAAAGACACATCTACTGTCTTTATTATCGGTGTTATGGAGCTTACCCAGGTAGGCTTTATTGTAAGTCACAGGCAGCCTGATAAAGTGTATGCAGCATATATAATTGTTGCTGCAGGTTTTTTTCTCATATGCAACAGCCTTTCGTATATTGCAGAAAAACTGGAGAAAAAAATCGGTGTCTTTGATTTTCAGTCCTACAGGCCTGACGTCAGCAGAGATGAGTTTATGCTCTTTCCAAAGTACAAGCTTCAGAGCTATCCATCCTTTCTAAGATCCCGTGAGAAGAAAAAAATAAAAAAGTATGGAATGCTGATTGATCTAAACAGGTGTATCGGATGCTATGCATGTCAGGTAACCTGCAAAGCTGAGCATAGTATCCCTGCAGGAATATTTCGTTGTAAAATAGAAACATTTCAATCAGGCCGCTTCCCTGATATAAAGAAGTTATTCATGCCAAGGTTGTGCAATCAATGTGAAGTCCCCCCCTGTATAGAGGCATGTGATGATAAAAAGGCTATAGTCAAGACACCTGAAGGGGTAGTCATAATTAATCATCACCTATGTCCGAGTGATATAAAATGTGAAAAATGTTATGAGATGTGTCCTTATGATGCGATTGATTTACACGCTGATACGGGTAAACCTGAAAAATGTGATTTCTGCTATGACAGACTGCAGATGGGAGAGCAACCGGTATGTGCTCAAAGCTGTATGGGAAAGGCCATAACTTTTGGAGATATGAATGACAGGAAAAGTGAAATTTCAAAATTCATAAAACGAAGACAGATCAAGGCTATTAATCCTGAACATGGTACCTACCCTGTGGTTTTTTATCTGTCAGAGGAGCATATGAGCAGGTATATTCCAATAAAGAATTATGAGATACCAAAGGGCCGTTCAGCTCCGAAGTTCCCTGTTACCCAATTACCTTCACGTACGGGAGATGAAGACTCATCGTCGAGACAGTATATTAACACTGTAGACAATATGTGTCCTTCTGAATGCGGAATTACCGTACGAGTGGAAGATGGGATCGCCAGAAAGATATACGGAAATCCTCACTCATTAATTAATAATGGCACCCTTTGTGCAAAGGGTGCTGCAGGACTTCAGCTTACCTATTCTCCGCATCGTGTGAAAACTCCGCTCCTCAGAACTGAAGAACGGGGAGAAGACAAATGGATTCCGGTCACATGGGAATATGCTGCTGATTACATAACAAACAAATTAATCCAGATAAAACATGACTACGGAGAGGAAACCGTGTTTTTCGATGGCGGCGATATGACTGACGGGGTCGCCTATGAACGTCTGTTCCGTGCCTTCGGAACTCCAAATATACTCCATCACGGCAGCATATGTGATCCTAATCGTCAGTGGGGACATAAACTCATCACCGGCGATTCCAGACCTCTACCGGATGTCCAGAGGCCTCTGCTCACCAGAAATGACAAAGGAGATCTCTATCTGAAAAAGCATCACGATGCAAAGCTTATTCTTAATATAGGGGTTAATCCTTTTGTTGCTACACGGTTTAATTATATGTCTAATGGAATACCGGGCGCCAGGGCAGAGAACAACTGCAAGTATATTGTTATTGATCCATCCCATACAAATTCTGCCTCTTTGGCAGACATATGGCTGCCCATAATCCCCGGAACAGATGCATCACTGATGGCAGCCATGCTCCTCTATATTATCGAGAACTGTTCCTACGACTACCCTTCACAGTGTTATATTGATGAGGAATTTATTGACAAGTTCACTGTTGGATGGAATGAATTTAAGGAGGCCTTTCTTTCTTACTCCAGAAAGCGGGACCCTTCAAACAAATTCTTTTACTACTCACTGGCATGGGCAGAAGAAAAGACCGGAATACCATCAAAAGATATAGAAAAAATATCTCATCTCTTTGGTTCGACAAAGCCTGCTTCTATTGAAGTAGGTATGCATGGTACGGCACACCATACGAATGGTGATGTAACATCAATATTGGCAACCGTACTATGCCTGATTACAGGAAACCTGGACAGACCGGGCGGATTGGTTATGATGTCGCCTCATAAACCAAAAAAGGGGATGAAAACATCAGGACATGATTTTCTGTCAAGACAAGTCATCAGAAAAGTGAACGGGACAGATCTCAAAAGCAGCCTTTCAAAGTTGCAAAAAGACCGTTATGGAGATTTCCCCTCTGCAATGAAAGCTGTCCTCATTGATCTGCCGGGCAAGATGAAGAAAGGTATCAAAATAAGCAACGGGCCCTTCAAAGGACATGCCTATCCTGTCAAAGCTTTTATTACACGTGCCGGCAACCCGTTCATAACAGCAGGCAATACTGATGACTGGATAAACGCTCTCAATGCTAAAGACAACAATGGTGAATATAAAGTCGAACTGAACGTATATATAGACACCCATGTATCAGTAACAGGCAGATATGCCGACATTATACTTCCTGAAGCAGGGTTTCTGGAAAGAATGGGGCTCAGCAGTGTTTACACAATGAGTCCTGAAGTTGCCCTTAAAGATAAGGTCATTAAGCCACTTTATGAATCCAGAACCCCGTACGAAATAATGACAAGTCTTTCTGAAGCATTCATAAAGAACGGTGATCCTCATATCAGGGCTGAAGACTTTGGTGAAAAGTATGGGAACGAAACAGGCTTTATTAATAACCAGCTGCTTGATACTCCCGGTTTTTTCAATATCGGCTCTCCTCTGCCCTACCCTGACCTGCCTGAAGGATGCAGGATCATTGGAACTCCGGACAACCCGCGGGCTTTACTTGGTAATAAGGTAATCAGGGACGGTGATCCTTTAACAGTGGACTGGCTCAGGAAGAATAACGGCGTAGCAGTCTGGCCTGCCAGTTACTATCGCTACAAAAAAACAGACGGCTCTCCATCAGAGTTATGTCCAAATACTGCATCTGGAAAATTCGAATTTAAATTCGGTTATCTCGAAAATATAAATAAAAAATTGGGGACAAACTTCCCTACTTCTTTTTACTGGAATGAAAGTAAATGGAACCCAAAAAATATTCTTTATAAACAAAGTATTCAGGAATACCCCTTCCAGCTGATCAGCGGGAGAGTACACCACTCCATGACCATAACAACAGTGTGTCCTTACCTGTCTGAAACAGATACTGAATGCATGGAACCACTGAATAATGATTTTTATTACGATATGCCAAAACTGAATGGAATCCCCAATGAGACGGGTATGCCTGACGGCAAAAAAATATTATTCAAAGCAGGCAGTGTATCAATTCCTGTTTTTGCCATGAACCATATTGATGGTACAAAGCTGAAGCTTATGACAGGCGACATAATCACTCTTGAAAATCCACAAAAAAAGAGAATTATGGGCAAGGTCTTTCTGACCGAAGAAGTAATGCCGTCGGTCATCAAAACAGCCTTTGGCCCGGGAGGACAAAAGGCTTCTGGCCTTGGGTTTATTAATAAAACCAGTGAATATACACCCAATATTAATGAGCTTTATGATCCCAACAACTTTAATCCCTGCACCGGTACCCCTGGATTTGGGGACATCCTTGTCAAAGTAATAAAAAGCGCTTAACATCATTTTCACTTGCCAATTCAAGCATATATCTGACCCTTACTAAATTATAAAAATAATTAATTGACAGCCCCGGCTGAGGATGTTATAAATAAAGTTAAGGAGGAGAAATGAGCGAAATTATACTTAAACTAATTGTGTATTTAATCAGCATTGTATGTGTTGTGGCAATTGTGGATGTAAGTATAGCGCTATTTCAACTTATTGAAGACAGGCCTATATTCAGAAAGAGAATCTGGTCAAGACGAAGTCAGGGATTCAGTAAGATCCGCAGGGCGAAAAGCTAATCCTGACTTTTTTAATCAATTGTTCCCTTCAAACCGGTATAACCCGCATTTCCATTATTTCCCTGATTTAACCTTACAACATAACATTACTCGATTTAATTAAAGGTAGAGAGGAAAAAGAGGATGCTGACTGATGTCTTTGGACATTGTGACAAATAAAAAGTCTAAACTCTTCGGGGGGAAGGAGGGGACAATTTATTTTCAATCAACATCCTCTTCTGATTGCATTAATTACTCTTCTTAATTAATGATACACCTATTCTGTAAAATTGCAATATGATATTTATCATATGCACCAATTGGTCAATTTATAGTTTGTTATCACAAATGAAATACTTTAACAGATTGTCATTTAAGTCTGTAGACCAGAGTTGACTCTATGTCCAGCTTTTCTTCCAGTTCCTTAATGATTTCAGCCCCCTTTTTTTCGGAATTTATACCGGGGATTCTTATTTTATACACGTTATTAATTTTGAAAAAGTACGCTTCCGGATAATAATTTTTTATTTTTAATAACATGTCATATGCAATATCAGGATCTCGAAGAGATGCAGCCTGCACATAAAAATTAAATTTCCCTGATCTCTCACGATGAGGTAACGGTTTTATTATATCCACTTTGTTCTCATGCTCAGTTAATGAGATACCTTCTTCCATGAATTCCTCTTCTTTATTCTCCTCAGCCATACTTTCTGTTTCCGAATTTAAGTGGCTGCTTATATTTTCATTCTGGGATCGAATTTTAGATACCAGCATGGTTAAGTTATTGCTGGAGTTATCATAGCTGGCAGTCTGAATAAAAGGAGCAAAAGTGGTTTTTGGTGCATCTTCATGATGCTCTGTCATTACAGGTATAAATAAAACGACGGCAAGAGTAATGAGCGTTATCAGCCCTAAATTCAAGCATATTTTTAATGCTCTTTTTATAAAACCTGTTCCCTGACTCGATCCATTTCTTTGTGCATCATCCGATTCGGAAGCAGCTTTTGCATATCTCTTATTTCTTATTGACCTGTTACGACCCTGGTTATAACGCAATAAATCTTCAGGTATAGTAAAAAAGTCAGATATGGTTCTCAGCATTTCCTTTCTGTTTTTCTTATTGGTTACCTGAAATTGTATTCCCGCAGTGCATTTTGTACCCTCTTTCTTCATCCACATAACATTCCCCAAAACTATAGCAGAAAGATTTGTCTCTGGTTTCTTTAATCTGAATTCCAGATTTTCTCCAATACCAAGGGCAACATTTTGAGACTGGAAACATAATCCATCACTCGAAATATTTAATGTCATACCTAAAGAATAAGAAGATACGCCCTGCAGTTGCCTGAATTGAATAAATAAAGAGCGTCCCAACCTCTTGGATTTTCTTTTATCGGTTAGTATCATAATGTAAGGTTATTCATCATGACAGAATGGATCACGTTTCTACACATGTTATATTATCCCCGTATGATATGTGAGCTTCCAATGCATTGTACTGGGTATTATAGACTTAATGAGAGCAATTAATATGCCAATTTTTTTACACACCCTGTAATTCACTGTTAAATAACAGAATGAGTGATATTAAAGATATGATTATTAATCCTTAGTTTATCATTATGTATGGATAAAGATACAGATTAACTTTGCCCATGTATGATATGTACTAAATATAGGTCATATCCTGAAAAGTTGCTGATTCAGTAAGGATTCAAGGGGCCAAGGAGTCGAGGGGTCGAGTGCATTACACATAATTACGACAGCTGAAACAGCCTGTTGAGGCCATATGAATTTTTATTGTATCTGTAACTGAATACAGGATACAGTGAGTTTAGATCGATTTCAACAGTGAAAAAGGTGACACTTGAATCCTTGAACCCTCGGATCGCTGTCAGCCGACAGGCAGGCTTGAATCCTTCTTTGTAACGAATTTAAATTCTCTAAGTTGTCTTAATTTTTAATGATGACAGAGAACATCTGCCAGACCTCCACATTTCATTCCTGTAGTTGAAAAATCTTGGTTTTACTGATAAATTAAGCGTCAATATATTATTTGCCATTGGTTATTCAAATATGTCAGAACTGAAAAAACTCCGTATACACATTGATGAAATAGACCAACAAATCCTGGACCTGTTAAATAAAAGGGCTGAAATAGCACTGGAAGTTGGAAAGACCAAGCAGGACAAGAGGCTCAAGATACACTCCCCTGAACGGGAACGGGCAATTCTGAAGAGGTTGAGAGAACTGAATCCCGGTCCGTTTCCTGATGAAACTCTTAAGCTGGTCTATGAAGAAATAATATCCGCCTCTCTTGCATTGCAACAGCCCCTGAAAGTGGCATATCTCGGACCTGCAGCAACATTCACCCATCTGGCCGCAAGGAGGAAATTCGGCTCGTCCTCAGAATACATACCGGAAAGCACGATAAAGGAAGTGTTCGAAGCTGTTTTGAGAGAACAGGTTCAGTATGGGGTCATTCCTATTGAAAACTCAACTGAAGGGGTGATTAATTACACCCTGGACATGTTCATTGACTTTGACCTGAAAATAGCATTTGAGGTCATGCTTCCGATATCGCACAATCTGCTGTCAAAGAGCGGTCTGAAAAAGAATATCAAAAAAATTTACACGCATCCTCAGCCCAGGGCCCAGTGCAGGGCGTGGCTTGACCGCAACTTCCCTGCCGTTCCTATCATGGAGGAACTCAGTACAGCGGCAGCAGCAAGGAGGGCCGCACGGGACCCGTCATCTGCTGCTGTAGCCAGTGAACTGGCGGCGTCCGTTTACAATCTGAAATTCGTTGAGAAGTGTATCGAAGACAACAAGGCAAACTATACCCGCTTTCTTGTGATCGCAAAGGAATCCCCCGGGAAAACAGGCAAAGACAAAACATCGATCATGCTTTCCCTTAAGGACAAGTCCGGAGCACTGTATTTAATGTTAAGACCCTTTGCACGGCATAAGATCAACCTTACCAAAATCGAATCAAGACCATCCAGAAGAAAAGCCTGGGAATACCTGTTTTTTGTAGATATGGCAGGCCATCAGGAAGATAAGGAAGTAAAAAAAGCAATTAAGGACGTTACAAAAGAGTGCCTCTTTCTCAAGGTCCTCGGGTCCTACCCTTCTGCGGAATAAATGTTTATTTGTCCACAGATTTCACAGATTAAATAGATAAGTACAAGGAATAAATGAGCACATGATTCATGCCTAAATTCTCGGAATTCTTAAATCGACATAATTTCAATCTGTATAATCTGAGTAATCTGCGAATATATATCTCAAATGATCAAAGTCCCTGAACATATCAGCAGTATTAAGCCATACATTCCTGGCAAACCAGTTGCAGAACTGGAAAGGGATCTGGGTATTTCCGGCTCTGTTAAGCTCGCGTCCAATGAGAACCCCATTGGCCCGTCACCGCTGGCTGTAAAAGCCATGCGCTCAGGCCTGAAGGAGTTAAACAGATATCCTGATGGAAGCTGTTACTACCTGAGAAATGTGTTATCAGATAACTTAAAGGTCAGCGATGATCAGCTTATATTTGGAAATGGCTCAAATGAAATAATAGAGCTTGCGGTGAGAACATGTATAAGCCCCGGCGATGAAGCAATAATGGCCTACCCTTCCTTTGTCGTCTACTCAATGATTGTGCAGGCAGCGCACGGAAAAAACATTGTTGTCCCGCTCAAAGACTGGCGTCACGACCTTGAGGCAATGGCCTCTCAGATCACGGACAGGACAAGATTGATTTTTATTGCTAACCCGAACAATCCCACCGGTACTATTAATACTAAGACAGAAATGGACCGCTTCATGAAGAAAGTGCCTGAGGGAGTGCTGGTCATTGTTGATGAAGCATATTATGAGTACGTAGAATCAAAAGAATATCCTGACAGTTTTACCTATTTGAAGGCCAACAGAAATATTCTTATGCTCAGGACCTTTTCAAAAATGTATGGTCTGGCCGGACTGAGAATAGGTTATGGCATTGCAGCGGCTTCATTAATAGAGGAGATGAATAAGGTACGGCAGCCCTTCAATGTGAATTCTCTGGCACAAACAGCTGCAATTGAAGCTCTAAGAGATGAAAATCATATACGCAGGGTAAAGCAGCTCAATATCAGGGAGAAAAAGTTCCTCTATAAAGAATTTGAAAAGATGGGGGTTTCCTTTGTCCCTTCAGAGGCAAATTTCATTTATGTAACATTTAATGAAGACGTCGCTGGCAACATATATGAAAAGATGCTGAAACATGGTGTCATTGTGAGACCTATGGGACCAAACGCAATACGCATTACCACAGGGCTGCAGGGGGAAAACAAAAAGCTGGTCAAGGCACTGGGAAAAGCTATCAAATAGAGTCTGTCCATAAATTCCCATTTTTTATTTTTATCATGCCCGAAGCCTGCCCCAGCAGTCAGTAAGCAGGTTTTTTTAATCGGGGATCGCGGGAATGATGGTTCAATGTTTGAGTTTATGTACGGATTCTAAATAAAGTCATGCCAGCCCTGGTTGTGACTTTTTATTTGTCAATTCATTATACTTATTGTCTGATTTTTGAGATAAGGAAAGCAGATATATCATGAACATTAACAAGATAGCCATCATTGGATTAGGCCTTATCGGCGGCTCATTTGCTCTCGCACTAAAACAGTCCGGTTTCAGGGGAGAGATTACCGGTATCGGCAGGAGTGAAGAAAACCTGCTCAGGGCCAGAGAGAAGAAAATGATAGATTCCTTTTCTACTGATCACGCAGATGGCGTACAAAACGCAGACCTGGTTATTCTGTCCTCTCCCATAGGCCAGTTTGAAGACATAGTAAACAATATGAAAAACAACCTTAAGACAGGTGCCATTGTTACTGATGTAGGAAGCGTCAAAACAAGCATTGTCAAAAAACTTGATGCGATCATGCCCGAGGGAGTGAGCTTTGTTGGCGCACATCCGATTGCCGGTAAAGAATGCTCTGGAATAGATGCCTCAACCGCAGATCTTTTCAGAAATGCAAAATGCATCATTACCCCAAGCTCCAGGAGTGCTGACCATGCGATTGATGAGGTCATACGTATATGGGAATCGGCAGGGGCTGTTATTCTTCATATGAGCCCGGAAGAGCATGACATGATCTTTGCGGCCGTCAGCCACCTGCCTCATGTAATTGCCTATGCCACTGTCAACACTATCATGGAAGTTAATCCGAACATTTTACATTTCGGTGGAACAGGGCTGAAGGACACGAGCAGGATTGCACTGAGTCCGGCAGACCTCTGGCGCGATATATGTGCCTTCAATAAAGACGATGTGTTACAGGTTTTAAAGAAATTCTCATCATCCATTTCCCATATGATAGATCTCGTTGATACATCAGACTGGTCTGGTCTGGAAAAAGAATTCAAAAGGGCCCAAGAGGCAAGAAAGCTCATTGCGTCGGATTAAAACAAAACACAGGGGCCCTTTGCATGGCGAGATAACTCCTCCCGCTGACAAATCAATTTCCCATCGTGCCATAATGTTCGCGTCCCTTGCTGAGGGCAACAGCACCATCAGCAATTTCCTCCAGGCTGAAGATCCATTAAGGACACTTCAGGCGTTCCGCAAAATGGGTATTGAAATCGATGATTCAGATAAAAACAGGATTATGGTTAAAGGAAGGGGGTTACATGGGCTCTCTGCCCCTGAAGATGTGATAGACTGCGGCAATTCAGGTACAACCATGAGGCTGATGAGCGGTGTGCTTGCTGCACAGTCATTTTCTTCTGTGTTATCAGGTGATAAGTTTTTACGGAAGAGACCAATGGGCCGTATCATTAAGCCTCTTTCAGAAATGGGGGCCGATATTGTCCCGGAACCTGGGGGGTATCCCCCTCTTCATATAAAAGGAAAAAATCTGCAGCCTGTTACATACAACTCACCAATCGCAAGTGCACAGGTAAAGTCTGCAATTCTGCTTGCAGGTCTTTACTGCAAAGGACGGACAACTTTCACAGAACCCGGAAAGTCACGGGACCATACCGAACGGATGCTTCTTTCCTGCGGGGCAGATATTACGATAAACGATCTGGAAGTCAGCATACAGGGGACAAAAGGGCTTACGCCCTTTGAAATTACAATTCCCGGGGACCTTTCTTCAGCATCTTTTTTTATAGTGGCTGCCCTGATAGTACCGGACTCAGACATAGTAATAAAAAATGCAGGTATAAATCCTACGCGCACAGGGGTAATTGAAATTCTTCAGAGTATGGGAGGGGAAATTTCCCTGCAACATGAACATGAAGTTTCCGGCGAACCTGTGGCAGATATACGGGTAAGACATTCCAGGCTTTCCGGAACAGACATCGGCGGAGACCTTGTTCTCAGGGCAATTGATGAGTTCCCTGTAATTTGTGTTGCATCTGCAATGGCCAGAGGTAAAACCAGGATATCCGGCGCAGCAGAGTTAAGGGTCAAAGAGTCTGACAGGATCGCCTCAATGTCAACAGAGCTGAAGAAAATGGGTGTCAATGTGGAAGAGTTTGAAGATGGTCTTGCTGTTGAAGGATCGGAAAAAATAAGATCGGCAACCGTCCAGAGTCATGGTGACCACAGGATAGCAATGTCATTGGCAATAGCAGGCCTGCCCATCGAGGGAGAAACAACTGTTGAGGACACCGAATGTGTCAACACTTCTTTTCCTGGTTTTACAGACCTGCTGGATACACTGTATTCATCCTGACCCCTTATTTATTATGAAAGATGTTATAACCATAGACGGCCCATCAGGTTCAGGCAAAGGAACAATAGCAAGGCGCCTTGCAAAGAAGCTGGGTTACCAGTACCTCGATACAGGCGCTTTGTACAGGGCTGTTGCCTGGAAAGCAGTACAGGATAAAATCGATATCAACAATAAAGACGCCCTTAATACTATTCTCGGTAACATTAAGATTACCTTTGAAGACGATCGGGTTTTAGTGGATGGAAAGGACATTTCATCAGAAATCAGGACAGGCGAAATCGGAGAATTAAGTTCACAGGTCTCTGCAATACCTTTGGTTAGGACTGCGCTGTTTAATATGCAGAGAGACATGTGCCTTAAGGGTAACGTCGTAATCGAGGGAAGAGATACAGGAACAACAATATGTCCGGAATCAGAAAATAAATTCTATCTTGATGCAGCTGTGGAAGAGAGAGCAAGACGGAGGTTCAGGGAGCTTAACATAAAGGATCCCGGCATCACTATGGAACAGACAATTGAGGATATGAAGAAGAGGGATCTGCGGGACTCCTCACGGGAGAGTTCCCCGTTAACAAAAACCAACGATATGGTGTATGTAGATTCAACAGGCATGGAAATTGACGAAGTCGTGTCTTTTATTAAAAACAATTTAAACCTGAATTGAGCTATTCTTTTGCGATGACTTGTATTATTTAGCTTTTAATAGAAATCAGAAATCACCAAACAGGTGTCATTCCCGCAAGCGAAGCGCGTCGGGAATCCCTCTTAAAACAAGGAAAAGATTCCGGTCTAGCCGGAATGACAATTTGAATTTAACACAAACACTAATTATCGTTTAGGTGATTACATGGATTTTATATACAATTCACTGTACAGGCTGATCCAGCTGACCATAAAAGTTGTGCTGAAGATAAACGGGACGCTCACGGTATATGGCAGGGAAAACATACCGCAAAAAGGAGGTGTTATAGTTGCCTCCAATCATATCAGCTATCTGGACCCTCCCCTGGTAGGATCTGTACTGCCAAGGATAGCCACATTCATGGCCAGAAAAGGTCTGTTTGATGTGCCGGTGCTGAGATGGATGATAAGCCGGGCCGCTTTTCCTGTTGACAGGGAAAATCCAAAGCCTTCATCAATCAAAGACGCTGTGAAAAGACTGAAAAAGGGAGAGGTGCTCGTTCTCTTTCCTGAGGGAAGGAGGAGTGAAACAGGAGAACTTCAGGAAGCAAAACGAGGTGTGGATGTTATAGCTAAAATGAGCCAGGCTGTAATAGTACCAACATTACTGGTCGGTTCTGATAAAGCCCTGCCTTCCGGGGCAAAGTGGCTCAAACGTGCCGATATATCAGTAGTTTTCGGCAAGCCCATTTATTATAATGCACCGGACGACTCATATGATCCGGACGGTCAGGAGCAGGATCATTATGGCAGCACAATCATGCGTGCAATCGGAGAGTTAAAAAAAGAGTATGAAAACAGAACCATTTAGCAGACCAAAGAAATGATTCATATCTTAAACCGGGTATTATGTAAAAAAGACCATTGCATGATATAAATATAATAATAGTTATGATTTATCATTAAAAATAAAGTATAATGATAATGACGTCAGCCGTCAGAGGTAGGAAAAGCAGATGATTTTATGCTAAATTTTCTATCGATATACAGTAACTTCGTCATTTGCTGACGATGGATTATTTTAAAGAAGATAAGAAATTTCTTTCAGGAGGTAATTTAAAATTTAACTATGGAAATACAAATGGATAACCTTGAAAAATTGTACGCCGATACATTCAAAGGACTGAAGACCGGTGCAATAACAACAGGAAAGGTGATACAGGTCAAGTCCGATGGTGTGATAGTTGATGTGGGATCAAAATGTGAAGGCTTTGTCCCTTTGCACGAGTTGGATGAAAATGAACGGCAAAAGGCTGAAGGGGCAAAGACATGGGACATGCTTGATGATGCATTGAAGGACAACAAACCTGTTGACGGAAAGATTACAGGAAAAGTCAAAGGCGGCATGACAGTTGATATCGGAGGAATAAGTGCTTTTCTTCCCGGATCGCAGATAGATCTGAAAGCCCCGAAAAATACAGACAGTCTTATTGGACAGACATATACATTCAGGGTATTAAACCTCAATCATAAAGGCTCAAATGTCATCGTATCCAGACGTGTCATTCTTGAAGAGGAACGCAACAAACTGAGAGACGAGACGCTTAAAACGTTAAAAGAAGGAATGACGGTAAAAGGCACGGTCAAGAACCTTACCGACTACGGCGCGTTTATTGACCTGGGAGGAATAGACGGTCTGTTGCATATTTCGGATATGTCCTGGGGAAGGATCAGCCATCCCGGTGAGCTTTTCAGTATAGGGGACAGTGTTGAGGTTGTTGTTTTAACGTTCGACCCGGAAAATGAAAAAGTAACCCTCGGGTATAAACAGAAAAAAGCCGATCCGTGGGCAACTGCACAGGAGAAATATCCGCCGGGTCAGAAAGTTATTGGAAAAATAATCACCATTACTGATTATGGTATTTTTATCGAGCTTGAAGAGGGTGTTGAAGGCCTTATTCATGTAAGCGAACTTGACTGGGTAGAAAAATCAATCAAGCCCTCCAAGTTTTTCTCAATCGGGGACAAAGTCGAAGCTGCTGTTCTTAAGGTCAGCAAGGATGAAAAGAGAATATCTCTGAGCATTAAGCAGTTGAAGCCGAATCCCTGGGATACAGTAAAGGACAAGTATGAAGTTGGACAGAGGATTACGGGCAAAGTCAAAAGTTTTGCTGAATTCGGTGCATTCATCGCCCTTGATGAAGGGGTTGATGCCCTGCTTCATATTTCTGATATGTCATGGGTAAAGAGGATCAGGCATCCTTCCGACGTTTTAAGCAAGAACCAGGAAGTTGAGGTCGTTGTTCTTAACATCGAGCCCGAAAAAGAGAGAATATCTGTCGGACTCAAGGAACTGACCCCTGATCCATGGATTAATGAGATCCCTGAAAAGTACACCCTCGGTGACAGCATTACAGGAAGAGTTGTGAGCATAGCTGATTTCGGTATTTTTGTTGAGCTTGAGGAGGGCGCTGAGGGACTTATTCATATTTCAGAGATAGAAAAGAATTCTGACGAAAAAATCGAAGAGCTTTTCAAGATCGGTGATGAAATAACTGCACGAGTGATTAATCTCAACACCGCTGAAAGAAAAATAGACCTCACATTAAAGACCATGATCGG
>CALZJD010000008.1 GCA_945787795.1 Thermodesulfovibrionia bacterium
AAGCGCCATAGAATCGATTCTTGAAGAATTGTAAGCAATGAAGATGAACACGGTTAATTTCAGGGATGGTAAGGATGATCTGCACAGGGTAGAGAAAAAGGGCGAGGTCATGGGTGTCTGCGCCACTTTTAATGAAAAGTACACCTGCTGCAATGTCCATGTCCTGAGGTCAGTCCATAACTGCCCTTTTGAGTGTTCATACTGTTTTCTTCAGAACTATTTAAATGACGGCGTCACAAAGGTTGTGAAGGATGTGACTGAACTGATGGATGAGGTGACGGAGAAAATCAGAAAAGAACCGGAAAGGCTTTTCCGTATAGGTACCTGGGAGCTTGGTGACAGTCTGGCACTGGAGCCCGGTACCGGCCAGGCTGCGGAACTTATTCGTGAGTTTTCCTTTCTTGAGAATGCTGTTCTGGAACTGAAGACAAAGTCTGACCGTATTGATTCAATCCTTGATATTGATCACGGAAACAGGACTGTCATATCATGGTCTCTTAATGCGGAGCAGGTTATATCCTCAGAAGAACATGGAACAGCATCTCTTGAAAAAAGGATTAAAGCGATACATAAAGTTTCTCAGGCGGGATATCTCGTGGGCCTTCATTTTGACCCGATGATTTTGCATGATGGATGGGAAAAAGGATATGCAAAACTTGTAGATAATGTTTTTTCTGCTGTTCATCCTGACAGGATCGCATGGATATCAATAGGGAGTCTCCGCTTTAATCCGGAGATGAAAAAGAAGATAGAGAACAATTATCCGGAAAGCAGACTGACATGTGCTGAAATGGTGGTTGGTGATGATGCAAAGGTCAGGTATGTCAAACCGCTCAGACTTAACATGTACAAACATCTTTACGGACAATTAAAAAAGCATATTTCGGACAGGAACCTTGTCTACTTATGTATGGAAAGATGGGATATGTGGGAAAAAGTGTTTGGATCCCGTCCGGAATCAATTAACCATCTGGATTATCTTTTTGCAAAATCCCTTTATGGTCGGTATGGATTAGGTAAAAAGGAACCTGTAATAGATAACTATCAATAGATTATATAAATTGGACAAGGCACCTTGTGCAGTCATTCCCGCGGCCTGCCTGCCGGTAGGCAGGTCTGTTGAGCGGGTCGGAGCGACTCTCGCGTAGATTCGCTCCGAGATGCCCGATTAAAAACCCCTGCTTACTGACTGCTGGGACAGGCTTCGGGCATGACAAAAATAAAAATGGCAATTTACGGACAGACTCTAAATAACTAACCGGCTGCCCTGCATAACTCTGCATCAAGCTCTTCACTTCCTGATTGCACATACTCTAAAATCCCCTGGGGATCACAGTCTATGCATATATCAATCCCCATGATGAGCTGGGCACCATCACAGAGAACAGTGGCATTTTCCAGTCCGTAGTCATGAAGTCTGTTCAGTACAAGATCTTTAGTCCTGAAGTATGTCTTGCCGCAATTGACGCATACCCAGATAAAGCTGTCCTTTGCTTTTTCCAGGCAGGATGAACATGCGTAGACCAATACACCCGGCTTCACTTCTACATGCATGGAAGTATATTCTTTCCTGCATAAATGACACTGCTCCAATGAATTAAACATCATAACTGTTAGCCTTGCAGAGGTTGAACCTCCCGCAGGAGGTTCAACCTCGACCGGGGTGTTATCCCCATTTCTTTTTTTCCCATGCCATGGCACGGTCATAGTGACGGAATAATTTTTCTCTCTTTTTGAATTCGCGGGAGTGGACTGTTCTTCTGTTCGAGGCTGGCTCATTATTCATATCAGCATGGAGCATTTCATGATACACCACAAATTCCAGGAAATATCCCGGCACCCCTGCTGAATCAAGAACAGGATTGATCCTTATCAGGTCTGTTTCCTGAGTGTAACTTCCCAGGGTCCGCTTTGCTACTGACCTCTTCGGACTCCTTGTACTCCATGTAATGGAAGATGATATTGTCCCGTTAAAATACTCTGCGTTGACCCTGTTGAATACGTCAGATACATTAAACCTTTTTCCTTTGTGAATCAGACTTATCTTTCTGGGAGGCTTTTTCTTTAAATTATAGGTATTTCTATTGATAAAATCCCTGATCAGGGGTGTTTTTTTTCTGCTGTTTCTCATATATCCTGCCAGTTCATCAATGATATCACGGCTTGCAGAAAGAAACATCCTGTGCAGCCTGAGAGAGAAGTGGTCTTTTTTGCTTTTAATTGAAAGCATTACCGTTGAATTATCAGTAATGACAACGGTTACCTGCTTCCTGACGGATTTTTCAAGGTGGCTCTTTAAATAATTTGCATCATGACCGGGAAAAAGGTGCAGCTGCTTCATAAACAATAGTATACATTAAGACTTCATAATGAAATATTAAATCTAAATTAATATGCATTACTATGCATTAAGTTATATGAAGTAATAACCGATAAGAAATAATATATAATGCACTTCGTATTGTAAGCTCATTGTGCCGCTATGAAACGGGTCAGATATTAAAATGAAATTATTTCATAAATTAACATTAGGATTTTTGGCTGTCATTGTTATGGGTTCCATAACCGGCTTTCTTGCCATGGATCACAGCAAAAACCTGCTGCAACAGACCTATGTAGACAGCACAGAATCTATGGCTCTAAAAGTTCTGGATGACATAACAAGAGAAATTGATTATAAAGTCAATCTTTTTAAGGCATATTCCCATGATGTGTCATTGCAGAATGAAGTCGATAAATCCAATCTCACATTCAGCAACCTGAAAAATGTAAAGGAGCATATAGCAAAAATAGATGAGGAGTGGAAGTACGGTTCCGGCAGGAATATAGCGAAATTGATACATGAGCTGCAAAATAACCAGTTGGCGCGGGAACTAAAAGAAAAACAGGAGTTATTTGAAGAAGATGAGGATTATAAAGTTTTCGGGGAGATTTTTGTAACTAATGAATATGGCGCAAATGTGGCACAGACAGGAAGAACGAGTGATTATATGCAGGCTGATGAAGAGTGGTGGAAAAAGGCAAAGGACACAGGCATGCATATTAGTGATATTAAATATGATAATAGCGCAGAAATATATTCCATCAGCATCGCGATAAGGATTATCAATGAATATGATTATTTCAGTGGTGTAATAAAAGCTGTTTTAAACTTTCAGGACATAGTAAGCGTCATTACAATAGATACTGTGGGATTACATGAAAAGCATGAAACCATGGATCTGACCCTGTTAAATAATATGGGAAATGTTATTTATTCAACCGGGGATTTTTCATTTATGGAAAATGTTACTCATCTGCTCGGCAAGGATGGGCAGTCACATCTTAATGATAATCACATTAAATCGAAAACATCTGAATATCTAAAGATAAGAGGAAACAGCAATACAGATTTAATAATTACTCATGTCCATTCACAAAAATTGAGAAACACAAAAGGATTGAACTGGACTATGTTAGTCAGCCAGGAAGCGGATGAGCTATTTGCACCTGTTAACGATTTAAAATACCGCATATTATTAACAACCCTGATCGTGGCACTCATAGGTGTTTTGATAGGTCTGATCATATCCAGATACATATCGAGAAATTTTAAAAAACTTCGGGATGCTTCTATCAAAATTGCTCATGGTGATCTTGAATCACAGATTGATGTTGAGTCAAATGATGAGATCGGCCAGTTGGTGAAAAACTTCAATAAAATGTCTGAAACTTTGAAAAACACCACTGTTGCAAAAAATGAACTGCTTGGTGAAGTCAAGAGGAGAAAACTTGCCGAGGAGACCATCCTCGAAAGTGAAGAGCGCTTTCGTTCAGTTGCCGAGAATGCAAGCGATGCAATCATATACATTGACAACAGGGGTGAGATAATATTCTGGAACGGGGCCGCAGAACATATTTTTGGTTACAACAGGGAGGAAGTTGTTGGCCAGCTTGTTACGATGATCATGCCGGAGAGGTATCGTGATCAACACCAGAAGGGCATCAACAGGTCTATCGAAACAGGCTTGCTAAAAAGCGTTGATAAGGCGGTTGAGCTGAAAGGACTAAAAAAAGGGGGCAGGGAATTTCCTATTGAACTCTCAATTTCCTCATGGAAAATAAGGAATGATGTATTTTTTACCGCAATAATAAGGGACATATCGAGTCGAAAGCATACCGAGGAAATAATTCAACAACAGGTTGGCAGGCTTAGTGCCTTGCGGTCTATTGACAGGGCCATTATTGCCAGTCTTGATCTTCATGTCACACTGGATGTCTTTCTCACCCAGGTCGTGGCTCAGCAGAGCATTGATGCTGCTGCTGTGCTGCTCTTTAACCAGGAAACGCAGATGCTCGAATATGTTGCAAGCCAGGGCTTTCGCTCTGAAGCCCTGAAATATACAAAATTGAGACTGGGCGAAAGCAATGCAGGCCGTGCAGCCATTGAGAGAAAGATAGTTACGATACCCGATCTGAGAGAAAACATGGATGGTTTTGGTAAATCTGAAAATTTTAGTGATGAGGGGTTTGTGTCTTATTATGCTGTCCCCCTTATTTCCAAGGGACAGGTAAAGGGAGTGCTGGAATTATTTAACCGGACCTATAAAGATCACGAGGCAGGATGGCTGGATTTTTTAGAGGCAATTGCAGACCAGGGAGCTATTGCCCTTGATAATGCGAGCATGTTTAATGAGCTTCAGCGGTCAAATGCAGAGCTGTCCCTTGCTTATGATACTACTATTGAAGGATGGGCACGTGCTTTGGATATGAGGGACAAGGAGACCGAAGGTCACTCAAGGCGCGTAACAGAGCTTACCATCAGAATTGCCAATGAATTTCAGCTGAAAAAAGATGAGATGGTTCACATAAGAAGGGGAGCGCTCCTGCATGATATAGGTAAAATGGGGATACCTGACAGCATACTGCTTAAGCCGGGCAAACTTACGGAAGAAGAATGGGTTATCATGAGACTTCATCCTGTGTATGCCCGTGATCTTATTTATCCGATAGAACATTTACGTCCTGCAATAGATATTCCCTATTATCACCATGAAAAATGGGACGGCTCCGGCTATCCGGAAGGTTTAAAAGGAGAACACATTCCTCTTGCGGCAAGAATATTTTCTGTTGTTGATGTATGGGATGCATTATGTTCAGACAGGCCTTACAGACCTGCATGGCCCACGGAAAAAGTTGAGAATCATATAAGGTCACTTGTGGGCACTCAATTTGATGCAGGTGTTGTGGAGATGTTTCTGGCACTTGAGCTTGATCCAGAAAAAACACTGGTTACTAAGTAAAAAATAAATCAAAGGGAGTGGTGATATGAAAATGCAAAAAAAAATAAATTGCTGGGAATTCAAAAAATGCGGCAGGGAACCGGGAGGAGTAAAAGTCCATGAACTTGGCGTATGTCCTGCAACAACTGAATCCAGACTGAACGGCGTACATGAAGGTGAACATTCAGGAAGGGCCTGCTGGGCAATAGCCGGAAGTATGTGCGGCGGCAAGGTCCAGGGGTCTTTTGCCCAGAAATACGGGAATTGTGTTATCTGTGATTTCTTTAAGAAGGTCAAGGAAGAAGAGGGAGCGGAATTTACCCTGTCATCTGTGCTGCTTAAGAAGCTGGAAGAAAACAAACCGGGTTAAATTACGAATTAAGAATTTATAATTCGTCATTTCGGATCTTAATTAACACCTTTTTAAAATTGAACTCTTGGACAGAATAATTACTTTTTTTAAACCAGGTTGACCATGCTGGTTCAATGTCTCTGACTTGAACTAACATCGTTTTTTTTTATAATTTTTATTTTGGACAGATGTGATGATTCGTAATTATTCCCCATATCCGCCCCCTCCAGGGGTTTCAATTATTATGGATTCCCCCGCTTCTGTGTTTATTACCTCCCGGTGTTTTAATGTAATTAAGCTGCCATCATTTTTTCTCAGGAAGTTAGCCCCTGTATGACCCGGCCCTCCCCCGTTCATACCGTAAGGTGCGTATTTTCTTCTCTCTGATATTATGGACACCGTTGCTGGTTTTAGATATGTTAATTCTCTTACAACACCATCACCCCCTGTGAACTGACCTTTTCCGCCTGATCCCCTGCGAAGCGTAAACCGCTCCAGCCTTACCCCGGGATGCCTGTACTCCAGAATTTCAGGGTCTGTCATTCTGGTATTGGTCATATGCACCTGAACGCCGGATGCTCCCGGACATCCTTGTGTTGCTCCTGAGCCCCCGGCAATGGTCTCATAATAGGGAGGTTCTCCTTCTGCCTCAAAAAGCAGGTTATTCATTGTGCCCTGTGAGGCAGCTGCCACACCAAAGGCGCCAAGCAGCACATCAACTATTCTCTGGGAGGTCTCCACATTTCCCGAGGCAACAGGAGCAGGATACACCGGACTGAGAATTGTCCCTGAAGGAATTAAGATATCTACCGGATTCAGACATCCGCTGTTTAACGGAATAGCTTCACCTGTCAGCACCCTCAGGACATATAGTACGGCTGAACGTGTAACAGCCTCAGGGGCATTAAGATTATCATTATCATGCTGTCTGCCTGTTCCTGAAAAATCAATAACAGCATTCACTGTTTCAGGCGGATTATTACCTGTGCTGATGTTCACCGTTACCTTTATCTTTGTGCCATCATCAAGGTAGTCTTCAAAAGATGAGTTAAATTCATTCCCCTCTTTCACGAATTGCATCAATGCCTTTTTCACAGAGTATTCAGCGTTGTTCTGGACATGTCCCATATATTCCGTGACCGTCTCAATTCCATAGCGATCAAGAAGAGTTTCAAGCTCTGTTATGCCTTTGCGGCAGGCTGCGATCTGGGCCCTGAAATCATGAAGTCTTTCATTTATATTTCTTGCCGGATATCTGCAATTTAAAAGTATGTCTTTAAGAGGTTCTTCCCTGAACGTTCCTTTATGTAATATGGAAAAGTTTTGAATAAGAACACCTTCCTCATCAATATGAGACGATGCAGGAGGCATTGATCCGGGAGTGGTGCCGCCTATATCAGAATGGTGGCCCCTGGCTGCTGTATAAAAAATAATGTTTCCCTTATCAGAAAACACAGGGCTTATAATCGTAAGGTCAGGAAGGTGTGACCCGCCGTGATACGGACTGTTTGAGAGATACATATCGCCTTCACTCATATCACCCTGTCTGTCTTTTATGAGTGCTTTTACCGCATCTGCCATGGAGCCCAGATGAACAGGGATATGTGGAGCATTTGCAATAAGTCCGCCTTCCGGGTCAAAAAGAGCGCATGAGAAATCCAGCCTCTCCTTGATGTTAACTGAGAAGGCTGTATTCTGAAGAGTGATTCCCATTTCTGCAGCGATTCCCATGAACAGGTTGTTAAATACTTCGAGCAGTACAGGATCAGGACCCCCGTCAGAAGCTTTATGAGTCTGCTTCACTTTATCGCCCCTTTTTATGGTTATAACATCTGTTCCATCTGCCTCAGCACTAAATCCAGGATCAACAATGACAGTAAAATCCCTGTCAATAATAAATGCAGGACCGATTATTTTCTCATACGGGTTAAGTGAATCGGTCAGATATACCGGGGCCTTCACAACTCCATCACTGTAATAAATTTCACTATATGAATCAGTACTGTTCATAAGACGGTCTGCGGGGCCGGATCTCTTAAAGGACGGCATGCAGGTACCTGACAGCTGGAGTTCTGCCCTTACATTCACTGCTTCAAACTCTGAGGAGTCGGGAGATATTCCAAATAACCTTTGATAGCTGATGTTAAACAGCTCTACTGTTTCACTGAAATCCCTGAGTTCTATGGTCAGATATGTTTCAGAGCCTTTCGGTCTGATATCTATGGCATGCTGCCTGATCAATTTCCTGCTTCCCAGGTTGTTCTTCCTGATAAGGCCGGATTCGATTTCCCTGATTATGGTTAACAGATGTTCATGCGTATCTTTGTTAAATGGCTGAAGAACTGTTCTTACTGTCTTCCATGCGCGCCTGGAAAGTCCGATGCCATAGGCTGACATGACACTGCTCAGGGGATGGACCATGATAGTATCAATCCCAAGAAGGGTTGCTATGGAGCATGCATGCTGTCCTCCGGCACCTCCAAAACAGACAAGCCCGTACTTCCTCACATCAAAACCGCGTGATACAGAAATCTCCCTGATCGCCATGGCCATTTTTTCATTGGCTACCCTGAGAAACCCTGTTGCTATGTCCCGGGAGCTGTAATCTGTACTCATACAGGAATTGATTTCATCCCTGAGAGCATCAAATTTAAGTTGTGAAACTTCCAGGTCCAGAGGAGCATTGCCGTCTGGTCCAAAACTCTCGGGGAAATAAGTCGGGATGATCCTTCCGGTAATCAGGTTTGCATCAGTAACAGAAAGTGGTCCGCCAAGACCGTAACATGCAGGGCCCGGATGAGCCCCGGCAGATTCAGGTCCTGCTGTCATGCGCTGACCGTCAAAATTCAATACTGAACCTCCACCCGCAGCAACAGTGACAATATCAAGCATTTCAGTCTGGAGGGAAATGTCTGCAACTGTCTTCTCGTACATTTTTTCAAACCGGCCCTCATATCTGCAAACATCCGTAGATGTGCCTCCCATATCAAATCCTATCAGCCCGCTTTCACTTTTACCTTCAGCCAGTGCGGCAACGGCAACAACCCCACCTGCCGGTCCCGAGAGTATGGCATTCCTCCCGGTAAAGGTGTCCGGCCCGGCAAGCATACCGCTGCTCTGCATAAATTCAACAGGGATATTTCCGGTTTCTTTTCTGATATCGACCATATATTCTTTCAGGATATTGCACAGGTAAGCGTCAACAAGAGTACTCTGTCCGCGGCTTACCACCTTTATCAGGTTCGCTGTTTTATGGGAAAGAAAAATATTATGTATTCCATTTTTTCTCAGTTCTTCCTCCAGCCTTAATTCATGTTCAGGATTGGTCCATGAATGCAGCAGTACAACTGAAACAGCCTGTACGTTAGCTGCTTTCAGCCGGTCAATCATTTCCGGCAGGCGATCTGTATTCATTGACCTGATCGTATTTCCCGCATGATCGATACGTTCATCTATTTCTAAAACATCTGTATAAAGGAGGGATGGTTTCCTGATACATAAACTGAATATGTCCGGCCTGCTCTGGTATCCGATTTCAAGCAGGTCTGCAAAACCTTTTGTGATGAGTAAGGCAACGTTACAGCCCTTTCGTTCCAGCAGGGCATTTGTTGCAACAGTTGTTCCAAATCTGATTCCCTCAATCCGGTCTTCAGTAAGGGGCGTATCAGGAGTCAGGTCCAGAATTCTTCTGATTCCCTCGATCGAGGCTTCTTTATAAGAATCTGATTGAGAAAGCAGTTTTAAGGAATGAAAATTATCTTCAGGGTCAATCCCGACAATATCGGTAAACGTCCCACCCCTGTCAACTGCAAAGTTCCACTTCGATGTCTTACGCATAACAATATAATACATGAAGAGCTTATGCCGCTCATTCATGTAAAATAAAACCATGCATTCAGACCAGGCATATGAAAGCAGTTCACCGGTATTCCAGGAGCATTCCCCCTGTCCTTATTTTAAGGACAGCAGAATTTCATCTATTGAATATCTCATTCCAAATGAAGAGGAAAAGGAAAACTTTCATATATATCTTTCAAACGGATACAGACGGCTCGGCAGAATTTTCTATTGGAATGTGTGCGAAAACTGTGAAGAATGCAGACCCTTAAGAATAGAAACAGACAAATGTAGACCGGGAAAAAGTCAGATGAGAACATGGAAAAAGAATAAGGATATAAGGATAGAAATTGCAGATACGTCTTCTTTAACAACCGAGAAAATAATGCTCTATCATTCATATGTTAACTCAAAGCACGCAGAAGATAAGAAAGAGGAACTGGGGGATTCAGTAAATATTCTGATGGCCATTCATCATGGGTATACCAGGATCATTGAGATGGAATATTTTCTCAAGGACAAACTGATTGGCGTAGGGATCGTTGATGCAGGCGAAGATTCGCTATCTTCCAACTATTTCTACTACAACACTGACTATCTCGACAGGAGGCTTGGCATTTTCAGTATTCTTAAGGAAATAGAACTTGCACAAAAACTAAAAAAGAAATACTACTACCTCGGTTTTTATATAGAAGACAATTCAAAGATGTCATATAAGAAATATTTCCGGCCTAATCAGGTACTTGAAACCGGGGAATGGAGAGATTTTTTGTGAGGCTGATAATGAATTGAAATTTATAAGTAAAGATGCGTTGATTACATGACTTCTATTTTGACAATCTGACACATATTATGTAAATTTAACTAAATTCTCGCTCCCTTTTTTATATTCAATTGTCTGGTACGGCAACGTAGTATTTGCCCTCAATGTATATAAATTTAAACATTTTTTAACATACAGATCATGAATACGTATTAGATTATTCCGAGCTCCTTTTTTTCTGCCGTACGGATTGGGGGCGCAATCATATATAATATATGTATACATGACATTTCATGTGTCTATCAACATGTTCTCTTTATATTCATAAGGAAACTGATGTCTGATAGCAGCCAACTCTTTTTGAGATGGTGAAATTGAATATGAAAAACAGAAGAAACTATTACCGTATACTTCAGGTTCAGCCTGATGCGCCACTTGAAATCATCCGTGCAAGTTATCGCACAATGATGCGGGATTTAATGCAGCACCCGGATTTGGGGGGTGATCACTGGAATGCCAGCATCATTAATGAAGCTTATGAAGTGCTCAGTGATAGTGATACTCGAGCTGAATATGACAAAACATATTCTCAGCATTATTCAAATAACATAGTATCAAAAACAAATTTCAGAAAAAAGTCTTTTACGGACAGTGATAATTCTGTGGGTAAAAAACCTGATTCCCGCCAGACAATGACTGATAAGAGCCCGGGATCAAAAAAAACACAAAAAGCATATCATGATAGCGTTCATCGCTCAATGAATCGTGTAAAAATGAATGGTACTCCGCTGTACTATTTCACCTCGTCAAAGAAAAAACGGGAAGCAAAAATACTCGACCTTTCACCAAAAGGAATTCGTTTTACCTGCTCTGAGAAATTGACGCAACAATCAACGATAAAGATAGGATGTTCCTTATTTAAAGCCGAGGCTGAGGTGGTAAATTATAATAAAAACCCCTCAACTGACAAGCCCGTGTATTCTGTAGGGGCCCGGTTCCGCATTGTTAAGTTCAGAAATCCAACAGGCTCATTTTATTCTCACTTCGTTTAATTTCTCATAACAGGCTACAAATCAGTTATCAGGGATGATTTGCGTATATCATCTATCCCCGTCTATTTATGAATAATGAGGGCTATATATAACAAGTAAATACTGTTATATTAATATGCATTATATGCTCATTAATTCATTTAAGTAGCCAAATGGAATAAATCGTAGTATAGAAATATCATATGGTGAAAAATTAGACATAACTAACCTTCTTACAGGAAAGGAGGCAAAAATGGCTATAAAATTAAATTGCTGGGAGTTTAAAAAGTGTGGTCGGGAACCAGGAGGGGCGAAGATAACTGAGTATGATGTATGTCCCGCAGCAACTGAAACCTCTGCAAATGGAATAAATGAAGGTAAAAATGGGGGTCGCATATGCTGGGCCATTGCAGGTACGCTTAATAATGAGAAGATTAAGGGGACATTTGCCAAAGAGAAATTTTCCTGTATGAATTGTGATTTTTTTAAATTAGTTCATAGAGAAGAACATATTAATGCTTATGAAATATTAACCCCGATGCAGTTACAAACCTTTCGTGCAAATCGTACTAAAGTGGTGATCCATGAAACAAGAGCAGAATAACGGGATTTCTTTAATAAGTTGAAGTTGTCAATACATACAACAAGTTCCATTGATACAGGATTACAAATGTCAATTTTCAGCCCTGCCATGTGCATCATCTCGCATATTTAGAATTCTATTTATTCTATAACTAATTCATATTAGACATTTCATGTGCTCTTTGATTATTATTAAAATTATTTCACGAAAATCACTCCGACGTGGTATCTATGCAGAAAATGTTTCCTGATAACATCCGTGTTAATCTTAACGGTAATATTTATTCGGAAGGTAAAATATATCCGGGAATTATAGAGTATATTTCCAATGAAGGAATGGAATATATGATAAGCTCTTCGATTCAGGTATCAAAAGATTTTACTCCTCCCCAAATAATTCAACTACATATTCTCACCCCCTTAGGGAGCTGGCTTAACCTCACATGCAATGTTATATGCTTTTTAAGATCTGAACCTGAAGACAAAACATTAACCATGGGAATGAAAGTCTTAAACCCTCCCCCGCAATGCATGGAATTCATAGAAACTGCAAAGCCCGGGGACCTTGTTAAGAAGTGGAGTAATTTCTCTGCTTTTTTTATGACTTAAACTGTCAATCATCGCCCCTGCAGGTTCTCATTGAAAGTGATCTGGCCATAAGAAATTACGCAAGCCTCTTGACATGTAATTAAAACGAGTGTTTAAATTAAATGTATGAATGAAGTGGTAACCATCCAGGCAGACACAAAGCAGCGCATTCTTGATGCAGCAGAATTTCTTTTTGCACAAAATGGATACCGGGGCACATCGCTGAGAGAAATTACCGGCAGGGCAGCGGTCAATCTTGCTGCAGTTAATTATCACTTTGGGTCCAAGAAAACACTTGTTGAAGCAGTAATTAAACGCAGGCTGCTCCCGTTAAACAGTATCAGAAAAAAAAGACTGGAAGAGGTAAAGGCAGCGGCTGACAGGAAAGGAAAGCAGCCGGACATAAAAGATGTCCTGTCTGCATTTATAGAACCTACTTTGAAATTCAGGGAAACGAATCCGGGAGCAGAACATTTTTTTACCTTCATAGGGAGGTCTTTTACTGACCCTGATAATACGGTAAGGGACGTGTTTGTGAGATATATAAAACCCTTGTTTGCGTTGCTCCATGATACGGCGTGCGAATCCCTGCCAGATCATTCCAGCGATATTATGTTTTGGCGGCTCCATTTTACCCTGGGCGCACTTTTTCATACCATGCATATATGCGGGCACCTTAAAACTGAGTTTATGAATATAAAAACCCGGATGGATGCTGATTCTTTAATTGATATCATGCTGCCCTATATTACTGCAGGGATGAAGGCGAAATGAAAAATGTTATGTTAATAATTGCTGTCACTGTTATGTTCACAGGATGCTCTGTACATAAAACACATATAAAGGAACCACGAATAGAAATGCCTGCCGCATTCTCTGAGCAGTCCGGACAAACCTCTTATTCAGGCCGATGGTGGAAACAGTTCGGAGATGAAAAACTGGATTATTTAATGGAGGAAGTGTTTAAACATAATCTTGATATAGTTCAGGCTTACGAGCGTCTTCAGCAGTCTGTTTCAATACTGAAGAAAACCGGTGCTGCAGGGTTGCCCAGCGTCACCATTGAAGGTGCCGGGGGGAGGACCCGCCAGGCAGGGGCATTTGGTGCTTCAACGTCTGATGCCTACTCTGTCTCGGCAAAGGCAAGCTATGAAATAGACCTGTGGAAAAAAGTGGACTCATCCACGAAAGCAGCGCGTTTTGATATGCTGGTGTCAGAGCAGAACCTGAAGGCATTGTATATAAGTGTTTCAGCCCAGGTAGCAGAACTCTATTACCAGGCTGTTGAACAGCGAGCCCAGCTCGCATTGTCTGATAAGACAATAGCATCATTTCAGGACACCCTTGCGAGGGTGGAACGCCGCTATAAAGAAGGATTGGTTCCTTCAATAGACCTGTACCAGTCAAGACAGAACCTGGCAGCAGCAAAGGCCCGGAGGCCGGTGTTCGCATCTAACCTTGCTGTGACACTGAATGCCATGTCTGTTCTGGCAGGACGATTTCCTGACAAAGAAATAGGAGGCACGAACATGGTCCTGGGAAATTCACCTGATATGCAAACCGGCCTGCCTTCACAGCTTCTCATGAACAGACCTGATATCAGATCTTCCCTCATGAAACTAAAAGCGAGCAATGAAAGGATCAGCACTGCTGTTGCGGACAGGTTCCCTTCATTTAATCTGGTCGGCAGCTATGGAGGTGCAAGTGATGAAGTGGGAACAATCCTTGATTCTCCCAATATCATATGGAACGCTCTGTTGCAGATTGCCCAGCCGATTTTTGACGGACACAGAAGAAAGTCTGAAGTTGAACGTGCAGAAGCTGAATTCAGAGGTCAGCTGGCAGAATATCATACGTCTGTCCTTGTCGCCTTCAGGGAAGTTGAAGATTCACTTGCCCGAATCAATGCATCAAAAGAGCGGATAGCAATGTTACATGATCAGGTGAATGCATCAAGGAATTCCCATCGCCTTGCACTGGCAAGGTATACGCAGGGTCTTAGTGATTACCTGCCTGTATTAACTGAACAGCTTGGTCTGTTTAATGCGGAGAGCAATCTGTTGCAGGCAAAGAGACAGCTTGTTTCTGATAATATCCAGCTTGCACGTTCTCTTGGCGGAGAATGGGTTGATGAGATACATAAGAAATAAAAAGGTAAAAAATTAAAGATGAAAAATATGGAGGAAAAAGATATTAATTAGATTCTGAGTATAAAGTCAAACTTTAAGCCGGAATCCGGTTATATCAAAGCCTTTTGGATGCCGGATCAGGTCCGGCATGACTGGAAAAGGATATTTATGAATTTATCATTATTAGTGACTATTGAGGTTTGAATTTACTTTAACGTATGAATAAACAAAGGAATAGATAATGAGCAAGAAAAAGACATTCTTAAAAATAGCACTCCCCGTTATTATTATCCTGTTTGGAGCGATTATCATGAAGACACTGGTCTCCAGCCGCCAGGCACCTGCAAAACAGGTGAAGGCAGAGGCAGGTATCCTTGTTCAGGTTTTAGAGGCTGTGCGTCAGGATGTTACTGTTTTGATAAAAGGAACAGGTACGGTAGAAGCATCCCAGGAGGTTTCCATCATACCACAGGTGAGCGGCCGGGTAGTCACTGCAGCACCGGGACTTGTTGTAGGCGGTTTTTTTAAAAAAGGGGAGACCCTTTTTGAGATAGAGGACATAGATTACAGGCTCGCCCTTGAGCAGGCAGAGTCATCAAAGGCCAGGGCTGAATATGATCTTGCAACAATAGAAAGTCAGGCACGCATAGCCCGAACAGAGTGGGAACAGTTAAACAGCAATAATGAGACCCCTCCCAATCCTCTTGTTCTATATGAACCTCAGTTGAGAAACGCAAGGGCAGCGCTTTCCTCTGCTTCTGCCATGATCGAGCAGGCAAAAATCAATCTTGACAGGACAAAAGTAAAGGCACCTTTTAATGCACGTATTCGATCGGAGAACATTGGTCCCGGTCAATATGTAAGATCAGGCAGCAGCGTAGCTGTCCTGTCCGGGACTGACAGTGCAGAAATAGCGGTGCCCCTGTCGCTGGATGAGTTGCGCTGGATCAACATCCCCGGTTACGGTGAGAGACAGAACGGAGCCATTGCAACTGTCCTGATTAATATCGGTAATACGTCATACAAATGGAACGGGCATGTGGTGCGGTCATCAGGAGAGATTGATGCAAAAACAAGGATGATGCAGATCATTGTGGAGGTTAACGACCCTTATGGAATGAAGGATAATAAAAGGTCCGGTTATTCTGCCCTGGCATCAGGTTCATTTGTAGACGTGCATATTAAAGGGAAGACACTTAAGAGTATTTTTGTAATTCCCAGATCAGCATTTCGTGACAATTCAACGGTGTGGATCATGGATAGAGAAAACAGGCTGAACATAATTAAGGTCGATGCCTTGAAGATAGAGAGGGAAACAATCATTATCGGTAAAGGTCTCAATGACGGAGATATGGTTATTCTGACAAACATCTCGGGCGCGGCTGAAGGGATGAAATTACGAGTGATTGAATGATGGAATATAGATATACAGGATTCTGTAGGGGCACGTTGTAACGTGCCCTTACTCTGAACAGGGAGAAGGAATGAACCGCCAGATAAAATGGATGGCTCACAATCATGTGGCTGCAAATCTTCTGATGATGATTTTAATTGTTGGGGGACTGATTATGGCGTTTTCCATAAAGCAGGAAGTTTTTCCGGAAATAGATCTGGACATTATACAGGTAGCTGTGCCCTATCCCGGGGCAGGACCTGAAGAAGTTGAAGATGGAATAATTCTCAAGTTAGAGGAAAATCTAAGCAGCATCTCGGGACTTAAAGAGGTTAAGGCGGTTGCATCTGAAGGAGTAGGGATAGTAAATGCAGAGGTACTTCCGGGTGAAGATAACGATACCATTCTGCAGGATATCAAGGCCGAAGTTGACCGCATTACGACTTTTCCTGAAGATGCTGAAAAGCCTATTATCACGAAGATTGAAAACCGCAGTGAAGTGGTATCAGTCATGATTTACGGCAATGCACCGGAACGCAGCCTCAAGGAACAGGCAGAGGTCATAAGGGATGAACTGCTTGCCCACCCTGAAATTACCCAGGTAGATCTCCGGGCAGTAAGGCCATATGAAATATCAGTTGATGTAAAAGAAGAGACATTACAGCGTTATGACCTTACCCTTGGACGGCTGGCAGAGCGAATAAGAAATGCCTCTGTTGACCTGCCCGGAGGGGCAGTGAAGTCCACGGGCGGAGAGGTATTGATTCGAACCAAAGAGAAACGGTATACAGGCGTGGAATATGCAGACATTACCGTATTGGAAGACAATGACGGAACAGAAGTAAAGCTCGGAGATATTGCAGATGTGCGTGATGATTTTCAGGAGACGGACCAATTTGCCCGATTGGACGGACTGCCCGCAGCCATGATAGCGGTGTATCGGGTTGGAGATCAGAAACCTCTTCAGATTTCAAACCTGGTAAAGGAGTATGTTGAGGTAAAACGAAGCTCACTCCCTGATTCTCTGGGCATTGCTGTATGGAATGATTTCTCGGATATTTACCGGAGCAGGCTGAACCTGCTTTTAAAAAATGCAGGTATCGGACTGGTCCTGATCTTTCTTATCCTGGGACTGTTTCTGCAGATACGGCTGGCACTGTGGGTTATGCTCGGTATTCCGATATCATTTCTGGGCGCCCTGCTGCTGATGCCGTCCCTTGATGTTTCGATCAATATGCTCTCTTTATTTGCCTTTATCCTGGCGCTCGGAATTGTTGTGGATGATGCGATTGTGGTTGGTGAAAATGTATATACACACCGGGGGATGAAGAAGCCATATATGAATGCTGCAATAGACGGGGCAATAGAGGTGGGACGGCCGGTGATATTTTCTGTGCTCACCACTGTTGCTGCATTTCTGCCGCTCGTTTTTGTCAGCGGTACTATGGGGAAATTTATCAGGGTAATCCCCCTTGTTGTTATACCCATATTAATTGTTTCTCTTGTTGAATCCCTATTGATTCTACCGGCGCATCTGAGTTTTGGCAGGCCGATGAATACTGCCAATGGAACTGCCGGAATCGTTACTCAGATAAAAGCGCGTTTCGCCAAAAAGCTTGAGGGATTTGTTGCCGGCCCCTACAGGAAGGTTTTATCTGTCTGTATTGATAATAAATACACTACGCTTGCATCTGCCATTGCGATTCTGCTCATTGTTGGGGGAATTGTCGGAGGAGGGCTCATAAAGTTTCGCTTCATGCCTGAAGTTGACAGTGATCTTATTACCTCAACATTGAAAATGCCGATAGGCACGCCTGTTGAAGAGACAGCCAGAGCACAGGACATTTTAGTCAGAAAAGCACAGGAGGTCATTGCTGACTTTGATAAAGATCGTGACGAGGGGTCCAGTGTTATCCGCCATATTTATTCAACGGTAGGCAGCACATTATTTGCCAGCCCCATGGGTTCAAGCGGTTCCTCAGGCGGCCATCTAACCAATGTTGCCCTGCTTCTGACAGGGGCTGAGAAAAGGGGTGTTGCTTCCACCGAAATTGCAAAAAAGTGGCGTGAATCAGTTGGTCTTGTACCGGGTGCAGACTCCATTACCTTTGTCTCATCACTTGTTGGATTCGGGAAAAATATAGACATCCGGCTTGCCCATGATGATTTTGACATACTTGCACAGGCATTAACGAGAATCAAGCAGTCACTCAGGTCCTATCCGGGCGTCAGTGATATAGATGACAGTTACACGCAGGGTAAACGGGAGTTGAAGATCAGGTTAAAACCTGAGGCCCGTACGCTTGGAATAACTGAAGAAGACCTGGGAAGACAGATTCGCGCAGCTTTTTACGGGGCTGAAGCTCTGAGGCTTCAGAGGGGGCGTAATGAAGTAAAGGTAATGGTGCGTTATCCTGAACAGGACAGAAAGAGTCTGGGGAACCTTGAGTCGATGCATATAAGGACAAGTGGCGGGATTGAAGTACCATTCAGCCGTGCAGCATTTGTAGAGGAGGGAAGGGGGTTTAGTGAGATCAACAGGACTGACCGAAAGAGAGTGATTAATGTAACGGCAAGCGTTGACAGCTCTGTTGCAAATGCTGAAGAAATAAATGTGGACCTGAAGAATACGGTCCTGAGTGATCTTGTAAATGATTACCCTGGATTGACCTACAACCTGGAAGGTGAAGAAAAAGAACGGATGGAATCCATGGCAAGCATGGGAAAAGGGTTTGCCATGGCCCTGCTGCTTATCTACGCACTGCTGGCCATTCCTTTCAGGAGCTATATGCAGCCTTTTATCATTATGTCGGCAATTCCTTTTGGATTTGTTGGAGCAATATTCGGACATCTGATCATGGGATTTAACCTCAGCATCCTCAGTATGTTTGGTGTAGTAGCGCTGACAGGTGTTGTTGTAAACGACTCCCTGCTGTTAGTCAATTTTGCAAATGAAAAAAGAAGAGAAGGCATAGAGATGAAACAGGCGGTTGTAGAGGCTGCTCAGCGCAGGTTTCGTCCAATAGTCCTGACATCACTCACTACATCAATGGGATTGACGCCCATCATACTTGAAAAAAGCATGCAGGCCCAGTTCCTCATACCCATGGCAATAAGCCTGGGTTTTGGAATACTGTTTGCAACATTTATCACGCTTCTGCTCGTGCCTTCGCTTTATCTTATACTTGAGGATTTTCTGAGGCCATTTGGCAAAAAACAGAGAATGGTTTAACGACAATAGTTCAACAATAGTTCTTCATAGTTCGACATAGATCAACAGTAGTTCAAGAGGTTCAACAGCAGTTCAACTGTGGCTCAAAGATGGTTTAAGGTTAATGAGAATTGACTATAAATAATATGCTATGCACTCTGCAGGACCTGTTCAGGCTCTGCAGTTGTCTGTGGGACGGTACTAACCTGTTCAACTAATGAGGGAACAATTATATCTCTGAAGTCACCCTGGATATTTAATATGAAACATTCCCTTCTTTTCTTATAAAAGTGAATCTTGTCTTTCATATAAAATCTGAAGCCTATGAATAAGTACAGTTCATAACAGCAGCCTGCCAGTGCTGCTATGATCATGATGTCCCTGGTCCTGCCCATTTCCGGATTTGCTTCAGGATTGACACTGATAATGAAAAGGACGGTAAAAAACAGGATGCTCAGGATAACCTTGAAAATCCTGAAGAACTTTCTCTCTATTTCCTTTCGCACTGTTTTGCATAAAACAGGAGTGAGTTTTTATATCTGCTTACTTCATTGTTAAACGTTTTATGAAGAGTTCTGTTCATGATGCTTTCCCTCTTATTTTTTAATATCGGACATGGCTGAGAAATCTTAAGCCCTGATTTCATGGCTTTTTCAAGTTAAGGATAAAGAGGGCTATGTTATTATTGAAGTGTTTTACATATTCTGAGAATTATTATCAATGAAGTGTAGAAATGAATAACTGGAAAAAAAATATATATTTCATACTGGTGGCGCCCAGGGAATCCGGAAATGTCGGATCTGCTGCTAGGGCAATGAATAATATGGATTTTCATAATCTCCGTCTTGTAAACCCTCCATCACTGGACACAGATGAGGCGAGGATGTTTGCCCATGGCTCAAGGGAGATATTAAAGGCTGCCGAGGCCTTTAGCTCTCTGGAAGAAGCTCTCAGTGATATGCAGTATGTTGTTGGTACAACAAGAAGGAGAGGCAGGAGGAGGGGAGCCTATGTCCCGGTTGACCAGGGAACAGGACGGCTTTATGAAATTGCATCCGCCAATAAAGTTGCTGTTTTGTTTGGACGGGAGGACAGGGGGCTGTTTAATGAAGAGGTCGACAGGTGCGGGTTCATGATGACCATACCTGCCAATAAAAAACAGCCGTCAATCAACCTCGCGCATACTGTTATGATAATTGCCTATGAGTTGTCCATGGCCGGCATAAAGGAAAAAGGTCTGAAAGATGATGAAAAACTGCTTTATGCCAATGTTCCTGAATTTGCAGACCAGAAGGCAATCTCTCATCTCTATGAAAGGATGGAAAAAGCCATGAGATTGATCGATTATATACCCCATGATGGTGATCTTACGGGCAGGAAGACCATGCAGAACATAAAGCACTGTCTTGGCCGGGCAGGACTTGCTGACTGGGAACTCAACATGTTCCACGGGATTTGCCGGAGCATTGAAAATAAACTTGCAAACAGGGACTAAATTGACTTTAATCTATTTAATAGATAGAGTCTGATATGCTGCTGTCTCCGAGGGAACAGACCGATTACCGGGTGTGTTGCAACAGAGTTGCTTTATGGTCAGGAGAGTTCAAGCCTGCCTGACGGTAGACAGGTCAGAGACAGTTCAAGTCAGAGACATTGAACTAACATAGTTTTTATTTCATAATTTTAATTTTGGACAGATGTGTATACAAATAATATAAAATCAGTCGTTATTTTACTGCTGGACTAAGAAATACTTCATATTAATAAGCAGTTGATGACATTAATGAAAAATACAGTATAATAATATGCATCTGATGAAACATCCGGGTCCCCGGAGTTAATTAATAAGGAGTAAATGTAACGTACATATGAAAGAACAATATAATAGTCTTAAAACTGAACTGGTTGATATCAATGATTCGCTTTCTCTGTTGATTGCCAGAGTGCAGAGCCAGCCTGATATTGCTGACTCCCGCTTTGACGAATGGATACATGCCTGCGGCGACATTAAACGGCAGATTACAGAAGAAGTTGTGCGGGTTGCGGTAATTGGTTCGGTAAAATCAGGAAAGAGCACACTTGTGAACTCGATTTTTAAAG